>SKHK01000091.1 GCA_007117005.1 Paracoccaceae bacterium | reverse complement strand
GTGGGGGGCGTTGCCCCAAGCTACCAAAGAGTGGGGGGCGTTGCCCCCCGGGCGCTGCGCGCCCTCCCCCCAGAGTATTTCGGGCAAAATGAGGGGCGCGCGGTTTTTCGGGGCGGTTATCAAACGGTGTCGAGGTAGAGATCGATCATTTCTTCCTCGGACAGTTCGGCCATGTAGCGCAGTTCCTGGCGTTTGGTGCGCAGCAGGTTGTCGATCAGTTCCGGTGCGAAGATGCGGGCCATTTCGGGGCTTTTCTCGAACGCCTCGATCGCGCCGGGCCAGGTGACGGGCAGTTGCGGCAGGTCCAGGTCATAGGCGTTGCCGGTGATGGGCGGGGGCGGGGTTAGGCCGTCCTCGATGCCGATCAGCGCCGATCCCAGCACACCGGCCATCATCAGATAGGGGTTGATGTCGCCGCCCGCGACGCGGTGTTCGATGCGCCGTGCCTTGTGGCTGCCCGAGGGGATGCGCAGCGCCGCGGTGCGGTTTTCATAGGACCAGGCGATGCCGGTGGGGGCATGGGCGCCGGGCACCATGCGGTCATAGCTGTTGGCATGCGGCGCCAGCAGCAGCATCGTGCCCGGCATGGCCTGAAGGCAACCGGCGATGGCGTTTTTCAAGAGCGTGCTGCCTTCCGGCGTGCCATCATCGAAGAGATTGCGCCCCTCGTTGTCGGTCATGGAGAAATGCATGTGCATGCCGTTGCCCGGCCAGTCCGGATAGGGTTTGGCCATGAAGCTGGCCGCGAAGCCGTATTTGCGCGCCAGCCCCTTTACCAGCAGCTTGAAGAGCCAGGTGTCGTCGGCGATCTTCAGAACATCATCGGAATGCAGCAGGTTGATTTCGAACTGGCCGATGCCGGCTTCGGATATGGCCGTGTCAGCGTCGATATCCATCGCCTCGCAGGCGTCGTAGAGATCGGTGAAGAAATTGTCGAAGGCATCGAGCGCGCGCAGCGCCAGCGTGTCGGCGCCTGGCCGGCGCTTGCCCGAGCGGGGCGAGGGCGGCACGCGCAATTCGCGGCCCGAATCGTCGATCAGGTAGAACTCCAGTTCCGTCGCGCAGACCGGGCGCATGCCGCGTGCGTGGAAACGGTCCAGCACGCGGGCAAGCGCGTGGCGGGGGTCGCCCTCGAACGGGGTGCCGTCCTCGTGGAACATCCAGATCGGCAAGAGGGCGGTGGGCGCATCGAGCCAGGGCATGGGCAGGAAGCCGCGATCGGTGGGTTTCAGCACGCCATCGGCGTCGCCGGTCTCGAACACCAGGGGGCTGTCCTCGATATCCTCGCCCCAGATATCGAGGTTGAGGGCGGAATAGGGAAAGCGCGTGCCCTCGCGCAGCAGTTTTTCGGCAAAGCGCACGGGCATGCGTTTGCCCCGCGCCTGGCCGTTGAGGTCGGCCGCGGCAACGCGGATGGTGCGGATATCGGGGTGGTGGCGGGCCCAGTCACGGAAGGGCAGCATGGGTCATCTCACATATTGGGGGCGGAAACGGATGCGCTGGCGCCGCTCGCGCGGCAGGTGGCGGTTCAGGCGGATGTTGATAAAGCCGAAAAGCCCGATGATGAAGAGCGTCAGAAGGATGAAGTAAAGCGCCACCAGCGGATAGGCGATGAAGGGGTTGAATGTCTGATCCACGAAGTAGCGCGCGTAGTAGAACGCCTCGCCCGATTGCTGGCGCGCCGGAAAGGCCGAGAGGAACACCAGCGTGGTGGAATGGGTGAGAAAAATCGCCTCGTTGGTGTAACTGGGCCAGGCCAGCCGCAGCATGTTGGGCCAGACCACGCGGCGGAATTTCGTCCAGCCGGTCATGCCATAGGCATCGGCGGCTTCCAGATCGCCTTTCGGGGTGGCGCGCAGGGCGCCGTGGAACAGTTCCGCCGAATAGGCCGTGGTGTTGAGGATCAGCACGATCAGCCCGCCCACGGCTGCCGTGGTCAGCGGCGCGGTGTGGATGCTCAGCGTGGTGAAGCCCAGGGGGATGTCCAGCCCCGTGCGGGGCAGCAGCACGAAAGCGGAGTAGAAGAAGAAGAACTGGATGAAAAGCGGTGTGCCGCGGAAGAAGAAGACAAAGCCAGCCGCGGGGCGGCTGATCCAGCGATTGGTGGAGAATTTGGCCAGCGCCACGCCGGTGGCCAGGAAGAAGCCGAAGCCGATGGCCAGCGCGGCGAAATAGATGTTCCAGATCAGGCCCGAGGCGATGAGGAATATCTGGTCGCAAAGCGTGATATCCAGCCCGCGCGGCAGGAGCCTTTCCCCATGCTCGCGGCCCAGCGAGCGCAGAATGTAGCCGTCGAAGCTTTCGGCGCAGGTTCTCATGGCAGGCTTCCAGACGGCCGGGGCGGGGCAATGGGGCGCTGCCCCGCTTTTGGCGCGGCGCGCCACTTCACCCCCCGGCGTATTGTCGGAAAGACGAATGGGGTGCGGGGGGTGAATGACAGCGTGCCGGGGGTCATGCGGCGGCCTTTCGCAGGCGTTCGCCCTCGGCCGTGGACTGGCCGCGCGAGAGGCGGCGGTTCAGCGCCGTGAAGCCGCGTTCGCTGAGCCAGGTCAGGAACAGGTAGAAGAGCAGGAGCGCCATGAAGTACCAGACCCGCCAGTCCGGGTGGGGATAGGCGAAGAGCGAGGTTTTCGCCCCGCCCAGTTCGCGTGCCCAGAAGACGGCGTCCTGGATGCCCAGCAGGAACAGAAGCGGTGTGGACTTGATCAGGATCTGCCAGATGTTCGACAGGCCCGGCAGCGCGAAGACCCACATCTGCGGCATGACGATGCGTCGGAAAGCCTGGCCGCGGGTCATGCCGTAGGCCTCGGCGGTTTCGACCTGGGCGCGGGGCACGGCCTGCATGGCGCCGTGCAGGGTGTTGGCGATGAAGGCGCCGAAGACCAGCGAAAAGGCGATCGCCGCCATGGTGAAGGCGTAGACATTGCGCGCCCAGGCCGAGGCGCCGACGGGGGGCATCCTGGCCTCTCGGCAGACGATGAAATCATTTCCCTGGCGGATCGGCTGGTCCCAGTCCGGGCAATAGAGGTGGTGCAGCACCCATTCGATGCCTTGGCCCAGCGCGATGGGTACGAAGAGGAAGAAGACGATATCGGGCACACCACGCACAAGGTTCACATAGCCCCGGCCCAGCAGCGTGACCGGCGCGAAGCGTGAGCGCAGCGCCAGCGCGCCCGCCATCCCCATGGCCAGCGCCAGCGGTGCCACCACCGCCAGAAGCAGTATCACCACCAGGAAGGACCGGTAGAAGGCGAAATGCGTACCGGTGGTCAGGTAGCAGGCGAACCATTGCCAGTCCGGCAGCAGGGCAGGGTTGGTGCAGATGGAAAACATGAGCGGGGCGCGCGTGTCCGCAAGGGGCCGGGGCGCGGCTTGGCAGGTGCCGCGCGCCCCGGCCGGGGCCGGAAAGGATCAGTCGAAGAGCGGCTCGTCCTCGCCGAACCAGCGGGTCAGCAATTCGTTCAGCGTGCCGTCTTCCTTGACCGACTCGATGGCGGCGTCGAAGGTGGCGCGCAATTCGGTATCGGACTGGCGCACGCCCATGCCGATGCCGTCGCCCGGGGTCACCGCCTCGCCGATGAACACCAGCGTGCCGCCGGAGTCGGACACGAAGGGGGCCAGGAACTCGCGGTCGGCCAGCACCGCGTCAACCTCGCCGTTCAGCACCGCCGAGATGGTGTCATCGGGTGTGGGGAATTCAAGCAGCGTGGCATCGGTATCGGCCACCAGCCCCGCCTGCACCGTGTTCGACTGCGCCGCGATCACGCCATCGGTGATCACCGAGATATCCGTGCCCTCCAGCGCCATGTAGGCCGAGGGGCTGGCGCGCTTGTAGGGCTCGGTAAAGGCGATCATTTCGCGCCGGGCGTCGGTAATGCTCATGCCCGCCATGATGGCGTCATAGCTGCCCGCGACCAGGTTGGGGATGATGGTGTCCCAGTCGTTGGTCACCCATTCGCAGGTAAGCCCCGCGCGTTCACACAGGATATTGCCCAGTTCGATCTCGAACCCGGTCAGTTCGCCCGTGGCGTCATCGATGAAGTTGAACGGGGGGTAAAGCCCCTCGGTGCCCAGGCGCACCACATCCTGGGCGGTGGCGCTGCCCAGGGACAGGGCAAGGGCCGCGGCGGCGAAAAGGGTCTTCTTCATGGTCTTCTCCTTGTTGGGTTCGTTGTCGTGGCTTGTTTTTCTTGTATGTGTGCAGGGGGGACGGGGCGGGCTCAGGAAAGGGGCGGTGGCGCGTCGGACATGCGCAGGAACTGGCGCAGCCGGGCCGAACGCGGCGCGTTGAAAAGCTGCGCGGGCGGGCCCTCCTCTTCGATCACCCCCTGATGCAGGAAGATCACGTGATCGGCCACATCGGCGGCCAGTTGCATGTCATGGGTGACGATCAGCATGGTACGCCCCTCGGCAGCCAGGGCCTTGATGACGCGGATCACCTCCTGCTCAAGCTCCGGGTCCAGCGCGCTGGTCGGCTCGTCGAACAGCAGGGCGCGCGGCTCCATGCACAGCGCGCGCGATGGCGGCACGCTGCTGTTGGCCGCCGGACATCTGGGCGGGGTAGACATCGGCCTTGTCGCCGATGCCGACCTTGTCCAGCAGCGCGCGGGCGCGGGCTTCGACCGTGGCACGGGGCTGTTTCAGCACCGTCAGCGGTGCCTCCATGACGTTCTGCAGCACCGTCATGTGCGACCACAGGTTGAAGCTTTGAAACACCATCGACAGGTTGGTGCGGATGCGGGCGACCTGGGCGCGGTCGGCGGGCTGGCGCATGGCGCCCTGGCCGCGCCAGGCAACGGGTTCGCCATCAAAGAGGATATCGCCTTGCTGGCTGTCCTCCAGCAGATTGCAGCAGCGCAGAAGCGTGGACTTGCCGGAACCGGACGAGCCGATCAACGCGATGGTCTGGCCGGGCAGGGCGGTGATGTCGACGCCCTTCAGCACAACCAGCGCACCGTAGGCCTTGTGCAGGTCACGGATGGCGATGACCGGGGTGGCGGGCTCTGTGTCGGGCACGCATGCAGATACCGGCGAGGATACTGGCGCGGAGGCAGGCGTGCCGGCGGGCGGGGTGGCGGTCACAGGGGGCTCGTATGTTTGATCAAATCGACTTTCGGCCGGAGTGACCCCGATTACAAGGTCGGAAATCGGCGCTGTCAACGGAAACCGCGGGGGAAGTTGCGGAAGCGGTGCTGCAGGGTGGGGGTGACGATGGCGGCAAAGGCAAAGCCCGCCAGATAGCCGCCCAGATGGGCCTGCCAGGCCAGCATCCCGCCGACCAGGGCGAAAAGCGCCACATTCATCAGCACCAGACCCGCTGCCAGATTCCAGAACGGCCGCAGCGAGGCCCCGCTGGCGCGGCGGCGCTGCAGGTCCCAGAACTGTGTCATGCCAAACAGCCCGAAAACCGCGCCGGATGCGCCCACCATCGGGCCGGATGCGCCGGAAAGCAGGAAGAAACCAGCCGCCCCACCCGCGGCCGTGACCAGCCAGCCCAGCAGGAACCCCCCCTGACCCAGACGTGGCACCGCCTCGCGCGACAGATGCACCGCGATCAGCATGTTGAACAGCAGATGCATGATGCCCCCATGCAGGAAGGCATAGGTGACGAACATCGCCGCGGGCTGGAAGGGCCAGATCGGCGTCCAGTCGATCAGCAGGCGCGGCCAGAAGGCGCCATGGGTGATGACCAGGCGCCGCAGGTCGGTATCGCCCGTCAGCCGGTCGATGGGCGGTGTCTCGGTGAGCAGGAACAGCAGTTCCGGCGCGGTGCACAGGCCGACGATCGCCAGGATCACCGGGGCGGGACTGTCTTGCCGGGATGGAGGAAACTGGCTCATGGCGCAGCCATGACAGGCCCTCGCGCAATGGGCAAGGCCGGATCAGCGCGCGCCGGCGGGCCGCGCGGTCAATACCCCGTGCCCCGCAGCACCGCGCCCGCCGTGGCTAGCAGGATCTGCATGTCCCCGCGCGGCGAAAGCGTTTCTACATAGGTCTTGTCTATCTGGGCCCGGGTGGCGAAGCTGTCACTGTTGCGCGCGGTGACCTGCCACAGGCCGCTGATGCCCGGACGCACCGCCAGATAAGCCGAAGGGTGCAGGTAAAGCGGCAATTGCTCGGGCAGCATGGGGCGCGGGCCGATCATGCTCATGTCGCCCTTCAGCACGTTGAAAAGCTGTGGCAATTCGTCCAAAGAGGTCATCCGCAGAAAGCGGCCCAGCCGGGTGATGCGCGGGTCGTTCTTCAGTTTCTGGGTCAGTTCCCATTCCGCGCGCAGCCGGGGATCGGCGGCCAGGCAGGCGGCAAGCTTCGCCTCTGCGCCCGGCACCATGCTGCGCAGTTTCAGCATCCGGAAGCGCTTGCCATCCTTGCCCAGTCTGAGCTGGCTGTACAGCGGGCTGCCGCCTTCCAGCCAAAGCGCCACGATCAGCAGCAGCAGCACCGGCAGCGACAGCAGGATTGCGAGCGAGGAAAGGCCGATATCCAGCCCGCGCTTGACGATGCGGGCATAGGCGCCATCGACCCGGTCCCGCCGGGACGGCGCCGCGGGAAGCATCGCGCCGGCGGGGCGCCCCTGCGGCGGTGCCACCGCCGGGCCAAGGCAATCATGCACGCTCTGGCGGGCCCCCGGCAGCCGGATGGGCCGATAGAAGCGGTTTGCACCGCGCAGTTGGAAGGTCATGTCATCACCGGCAGCTGGTCATGCCGGGCATGCGTTCCCCCAAACACAAGCGCGGCCACATTTCTGCCATGGTCTAAACATTTTTTTGCGAAAAACCGAAGTAAATTGTTCGGAGACTGTAGGTGCCGATGGGAAAAAGATTGTTTCCATCGCGCAAACTGAACGAATGTCCGGTCGTGACTGTCCGAAAATATGCGTAGTGCGAAGCGCGTTGCAATAAGCATAGCAAAGCGCGACTGGCCGGCGCCTTTGCCGTCCGGGTCTCTGCCCGCCACGGGAGGCGATGTGCGGGGATTCGGCCCTGCGGACCAGCGTTCGGGCGAGCGCCGTGGTCTCTTGCCGTGGTTTTTTGCCGTGGTTTTCCGGTCAGGTGGCAAAATCGGCGATGATATGCGGTTTTGCCCCGAAGCTGCCGCCATTATATGGAAATTTGGTCAGATTATCCGTTTAGTGACGGTACAGGGTTGTCGGCAGGCAAACGGATCGACATGCGCGGCAAGTGGCGCATCACGGGGCAGGACATGGGTCGGGCATGGGTCGGGCATTGAGCTATTATCTTGACCATTTTGGTCTGCAGGCACGGCCCTTTGCGTTGGCGCCGGACCCGGCTTTTCTGTTCTGGTCTGCCGAACATCGCGGCGCGCTGGCAATGCTGGAATACGGGCTGGACACGCGCGCACCGATCACCCTGCTGACCGGCGAAATCGGCGCCGGCAAGACCACCGTTCTGCACTATTTCATCGACGGGGTGCCCGATGACGTGACCACGGGCCTGATCTCGAACGCGCGGCCGGGGGTCAACGACATCCTGCGCCGGGTCTGCGCGGCGCTGGAGGTCGAGTTGCCCTCGGGTGCGGCGCAGGATGACAGCGCCGTGCAATTCGGCGCGCTGCAGGAATTTTTGTTGGCAGAGCATCGCGCCGGGCGGCGGGTTCTGGTGATCATCGACGAGGCGCAGAACCTGAACCGCGATGCGCTGGAAGACCTGCGCATGCTGACCAACATCAATGCCGGGCGCGACGAGGTGCTGCAGCTTCTGCTGTCCGGCCAGCCGGAGCTGCGCGCCATGGTGCGCCGCCCCGATCTGGCGCAATTCGCCCAGCGCGTGGCCTCCAGCTATCACCTGCCCCGGTTGGATCTGGCCGGGGTCGGCGGCTACATCGCCGCGCGGCTGCGCCATGCGGGGGGGAAACCCGATATCTTCAGCCGGCAGGCAGCGCACCGAATCCACCAGATCACCGAAGGCACGCCGCGGCTGATCAATCAGCTATGCGATCTGGCACTGACCTATGCCTATGCGCAGGGGCAGGGCCGCGTGACGCGTGCCATCGTTGATCAGGTGGTGCAGGACGGCGTTTTCTTTGCTGCGCCGGCCGGTCCCGGCCCTGACCCCGCCAGCGACAGCGAGAACGGCCGCGACGCCTGATACCCGGGTCCTTTCCGGCGGCGGCAGGCCTTAGCCGCCCGCGATCCCTGCCTCTTCGAATGTGGCCATACGGTCATGACAGGCCAATGCCGCGCGCAGGATGCCCAGCGCCAGCGCCGCGCCCGTACCCTCGCCCAGCGCCATACCCAGCGACAGGATCGGCGCCTTGCCCAGCGCCTGGCACAGCCGTGCATGGCCCGGCTCGGCGCTGGCATGGCCGATCAGGCAATGGGTCAACGCATCAGGGCGCGCGGCGTGCAGCGCGGCAACGGCGGCGGTGCAGATATAGCCGTCCAGGATGACCGGCACCCGCGCCATGCGCGCCGCCAGCACCGCACCGCACAGCGCCGCCTGCTCGCGCCCGCCCAGCGCGGCCAGCAGCGTCAGGGGCGGCGCGCCGGCGTGACGGGCCACCCCCTGCGCCACCACACGCGCCTTCAGCGCCAGCCCATCGGCATCGCTGCCCGTGCCGCGGCCCACCCAGTCGCCCGGCGCGCCGCCAAAGAGCGCATGTGCCAGCGCCGCCGACACCGTGGAATTGCCGATCCCCATTTCGCCCAGCACCAGCACATCGGCGCCCGCGTCCACCGCCGCGGCCCCCCTGTGCAGCGCGTCCAGGCAGTCGGCCTCGGTCATCGCGGGGGCGGTGGTGAAATCGGCGGTGGGGCGCTCCAGGTCCAGCGCCACCACGCGCAGGTCGGCGCCCGCTTGCCGGCAAAGCTGGTTGATCGCCGCGCCCCCGGCCTGGAAATTGGCCACCATCGCCGCGGTGACCGATTGCGGGAAGGGGTTGACGCCTTGCGCGCAGACGCCGTGATTGCCGGCAAAGACCAGCGCCTGCGCGCGGTTGATCCGGGGTCTGTCGCGGCCCTGCCAGCCGGCCATGAAGGCCGCCAGATCCTCCAGCCGGCCCAGCGCGCCCGGGGGTTTCGTCAGGCTGTCCTGCCGCGCCCGCGCCGCTGCGATGGCCTGTTCGTCCGGCGCAGGCAGGACAAGGCCGTTGATGGCCTCAAGGGATCGCAGCGGGGGCAGGGTGGTCAAAGCTCTCTCTCCTCGAACCAGTCGCGCAGGGCCTGCAGGGCGGGCTCGTCCCAGCCCGGCGGCTCTGTCAGGGCGTGCCAGCCGTCGATCAGATGCCGCGCGGCATAGGTATGGCCCACGCCGACGGGCGTGCCGAAGGATGTGACCAGATCGGCAAAGAGCTGCAGAAAGGTCACCACCGGCACCCAGCGAAAGGCGGGCGAGACATCGGGCGCGCGCGGGCGCATCCATGCCGGGCGTTTCCACAGGCTGTCGGTGGTGAAAAAGGTCACGGCGTCCGAGGGGTATTGCAGATAGAGCAGCCGCACCGGGCCCCAGGGCGCGGCGCCGTGGTTGGGCATGCCGTCCTGCGTGGCGAAGCGCACCAGGCTGCCGCGCCCCACCCGCGGGCGCCAGGCCGGGCTTTCCGGGTTGCGCCGGGCGGTGAACTCTTGCCACAGCGGGTTGGCAAAGGTCGGCCCCACCCAGAACGCGCCGTCATGCGGGTCGGTCAGCAGGTCCCAGGGATCGGCCGACAATTCCCCGTTGAACGAGCCCAGGCTGAGCCCGTGCAGATAGAGGCGGGGCCGGTCATCGCGGGGCAGTTGGCGCCAGTGATCATGGATGGCGCGGAACACCGCGCGGGCGGTTTCCACCCCGTAATCGGGGTCGGCCAGCAGGGTCAGCCAGCTTGGCAGGTAGGAATACTGCACCGCCACGCTGGCCACATCGCCCCGCCACAGGAATTCCAGCGAGGCGATGCCGGCGCGGTGCACCCAGCCCGTGCCGGTGGGGGTGGCGATGACCAGGATCTCGCGGCCGAAGGCATCGGTGCGCAGCAGTTCGGCCAGCGCCAGTTCAGCGCGTTCCTCGGGCGTTTCGGCCGAATTGAGGCCGACATAGACGCGGATCGGCTCTTGCGCCGCGGGCAGGCCGGGGGCGTCCGGGGTCAGCGCTGCGATATCCTCGGCAAAGGCGGGCGACAGGACATGCCGGCGCCCCGCCGCGCCCAGCGCGTCCCAGGCGATCAGCGAGGCGGCGCTGCCAGAGCGTTCGGCCTGCGCCGGCGGCGCCAGGTCATCGGGGATCAGCGCATCGACCCGCTGCGCCGCGCCATCGAGCGCGCGCAGCACCGATCCGACCAGCAGCCCGTTGCCCACGGTCCAGAACAGGGCCGCCGTGATCGCCAGCGCCGCCACCATCGCCAGCCGCGGCGGAAAGATGCGCGCCAACCTGTTGGCCTGGGCATAGATCAGCAGCCGCAACAGTCGCCCCAAGACGATCACCGGCACAATCAGCGCCGCCCCCACGGCCGCGATGATCAGCGGGCGCGCGGTTTCCACCGGCTCCATCCCGGCGCTGGCATGCACGGCGTTCTGCCAGTCTGTCACGCGCCACAGCCCGTAAAGGATGATCGCCAGCGCCAGCGCATTGGCCAGCCGGGTCAGCCCGCGCGGGCGCCAGAACGGCAGGCCCAGCCAGCGCCAGATGGCCGAAAGCAGCGCGCCCAGCGCATAGACCGTCAGAAAGGCCGAGCCCGCCAGCGCGCCCTGAACCACGCCCGCGCGCGGGATCAGCGACGGGGTCAGTGCCGTGGCAAAGCCCAGCGCCGCGCAGATCAGCGCAACCGGCAAGAGCGGCGTCAGCAACGGATCGTTGGAAAAAGGGCGCGTCATGCGGGGCATAGAACGCATGCCCCGGGGGGGCTTCAACCCCTGTCGCCCTCGTGGCCGGCAGTTTTTGCGGGCGCTCAGGCAAATGGTGTGATGCGGGGCAGGGGCAGGGGCCCTTGGCGGAGGCGGCCTTGGATGGGGTTGCCTGAGGCAGGGTCTGATACGCGCGGCGTTCGATTGGCTCGGCCCCTGAAAGCCCGCCATTGCCCGGGCGAGTCAGTG
>SKHK01000005.1 GCA_007117005.1 Paracoccaceae bacterium | reverse complement strand
TCTGCCCGTCTGCCCGTCTGCCCGTCTGCCCGTCTGCCCGTCCAATCATCCGCTTGTCCGATCTTCCGTTTGTCCGAGTGACCGACGCTCGCGCCGGCGTGCCTTGTGCGCGAGAGGCCAACGCCGAAGGGTGCGCACTGAAGCTTGCCCGGAACGGAAAGCTTTCAGCTTTCAACACTGCTCAGCGTTCAGCGGGCAAGGCCGCGCGCCCGATGCCGCATACGTTGATGCCGCGCGCCTTCGGCCCGGGGCGGGATGCGGGCGGTCAGCCTGCGGGAACCAGCCCGGCCGGCAGGTTCAGCGCCCCCCACGCCCCTGCCATGACGAGCACGGCCACGAAGAACAGGATCAGCAGCCGCGCAGGCCGCGCGAAGCGCGGTCGGCTGTGCCGGGCGTCGTCAGGCGTTGCCATCGTGCCATGCAAGGGCGCGGTACGGCTGGGCGCAGCCGCGGGCGTAGAAGCCGGGGCTTGCGGCAACGGGCCCCGCAGAGCACCTCCTTCGGCAACCACCCCGGCAGCGTGCCTTGCGCAGGGCATGGCCATTGCATCGGCATCGCCGGACGTATTCGCCACGCCGCCGGCAACGCCCCCGGGGGCAGCGTTTCCGTCGGGGGCGTCCATGGCCGTAGCAAAGCCCGTAGCAACGATCTGGCCCGGGCCTTCATCCGCGCGCTGGGTGACAATGCCGTAGGGCTGGCGTGACATGGTTTTCCGGCCTTCCTGCTCGACCGCACCCATCAGGCGGTTGATGTCGATGCGCAGCCTGCCGCCTTCGCCGTCATAGGCGAGCCGGCCGTTCGCGCCAGCCCCCGTGCTGACGGGGCTGCCCGACGGGCCCGTGCCCATGTCGCCGGGTACGCTGTCATGGGCTGCACCGTCACCGGCAACGGGCGCCGTTGCAGCTTCTGTTCCCGCCCGCGCCGTTTCCGCGCCGGACGATGCCATCAGGTCGGTGTCACCTGCACCGGGCAGAATCGCGCTGTCGGCCCCGTCAGCCCCTTCGGCAACCCGCGCCCGTCGCCCAGAGCGCATGTTGAACCATTTTCCGGTAAGCCGCACGCGGCGGATGGGCGGTTTCGGCGGCCGGTTGGGGTTGGCCAGAATGCCCAGGCGCTGCTGGCGCATGCGCAGCCCTGACGTCCGGCAGGGCATGGTGTGCGCGTCCACACCGGCAAGCCCATCGGCGGGGCCCGCGCTGCGTCTGCCTGTTCCCATGCTGTTCGGCCTGGGGGTTCTGTTACGCGTCATCGCCGGTCTGTCCCCTGAACGTTGCTCTCTGACGCTCAGCCTGACCGCAAAACCTTAACAAAACCCCACCAGCGCCCGATCGTCCTGACCGGCGTTCAGCCCGGGCGGCACGCCGACAGGCGCCCCGCCCGGGACCGCATCAGTTCGCCAGGGGCTGTTCCTGCTGCTTTGCCTGCGCCTGCCGGGCCAGTTCCTGCCGGTAAAGCGCCATGAAGTCGATCAGGTCCAGGTTCAGCGCCGGGAAGCCGCCGTCGCGTGAGATGTCGCTGATGATCCGGCGTGCGAAGGGAAACAGGATCCGGGGGCATTCGATCAGCAGAAAGGGATGCAACTGCTCTTGCGGAACCCCTTCGATATGGAAGATGCCGGCATAATCCATTTCCAGCAGGAACAGCGTCTTGCCGTCCTCGCGGTTCTTCGACTCGATCCGGTATTTCGAGATCACCTCGAATTGATGCTCGACCTCGCGCTTGCGGGCGTCAAGGCTGACCTGCACCTGGATATCCGGCTGCGCATTGGGCAGTTGCAGCGAGCCCTGCGCCACGGCGTTCTCGAATGACATGTCGCGGATGTACTGGCCCAGCACCTGCACCTTGACCTGCGGTTGCTGCGCCTGATCGCCGCCTGCCGCGCCGCCGGGCGGGACATTGGCGCCGTTTTCGTTTTCGGCCATCTGTTGCTCCTGTTGAACGGGTCGCAGGCGTTCTAGCAGGTGGCAAAGCGGCCCTCAATGCCTGCTGTCACGGCCCGCTGCCATGGCGATCATCGGGCGGCAACAGGATATCGCTGCCCTGCCGTGGGGGCTGGGCGACATCGGCGGATGGGTCAAAGTGATAATCCCCCTCGATTACATCGCCGGGCCCTCTGCCTGGCCCTGTGCCCTGTGCCGTGTGTACGGTGACATGGGCAGCAAGCCTGCGCATGATCAGCCGTTGCAGCGGCGGCAACAACAGAAGCAGCCCGGCGGTATCGGTCATGAAACCCGGCAAAATCAGCAGCATGGCGCCAAGCGCGGCAAAGGCCCCCGTGGCCAGAAAGGTGCCCGGCGACACATCGCGTAGGCCGTTGGCCATCATCGCGGCCGCCCGCGCCTGATGCGCACGCAGCACCGTGACGCCCAGGATCAGTGTCAGGATCGTCAGCACCAGGACCGGCGCTATGCCCAGACGCCCACCCAGGATGATGAAGAGCGCGATTTCCAGCAGCGGCAGAAGCAGCAACAGCAACAGAACGGGCATGGTTTTCCCCTCGCTTGGGCGGTGCAGGACCCGGTTGTGGTGGACTCATGCCCGCGGCCACCTTACATAACCACCCAAGCAACAGAACCAAGCCCGTCATTTCCCTGAGGCCCCGATGGACAATACCGTGATACAGCTTCTTCTTCTTGCCGGTATCGCCGTCTTCCTGATCCTGCGCCTGCGCAGCGTTCTTGGCACGCGCGAGGGCTACGAGCGCCCGCCCGAACCTCTGCCGCGCAGCGATGACCGCGCCGGCGGCCGCCCGGCCCTTGACGTGATCGAGGGCGGGGTCGATCATGATATCGCCGATCATGCACCTGTGGGCTCTTCCGCCGCGCAGGCGCTGGCCGCGATGAAGCGGGTAGAGCCCGACTTTCATGTCGGTGATTTCCTGTCCGGTGCGCGGCAGGCCTATGAGATGATCCTCATGGGGTTCGAAAATGGCGACATGGACAATCTGGTGCCGTTTCTGTCGCGCGACGTGTTCGAAAGCTTCGATGAGGTCGTGCAGTTGCGTGACCGCGAGGGGCTGCGGGTAGAGGCGAATTTCGTCGGCGTGCGCGAGGTCGATCTGGAAGACGCGACCTATGACGAGGCGACGGGAACGGCCGAGATCACGGTGCGGTTCCTGGGCGAGCTGACATCGGTCGTGCTGAACCGCGAGGGCGAGGTGGTCGAGGGCGACCGCGACAAGGTCAAGCAGCAGCGCGACGTCTGGACCTTCGGCCGGGTCATGGGGTCGGACAACCCGAACTGGAAACTGGTCGGCACGGGCGAGTGAGGCCCGCCATGGCGCGGCGGGGTGACCACTCCGCGGCGGGTGCATCCGGGACTGGACAAGAGGGGCAACAGCATGGGCCGGCGCCGTGGTCTGAGCCCCGAGGACAAGGCGCTGTGGCAGCGCGTCGCTTCTGGGCTGCGCCCGCTTCATCCCGGCCCCGCCTCGGCTGAGGCGCCCGCGCAGCGCGCCTCCCCTGCTGACGCGCCCCCGCTGTTGCCTCGGCCGCCTTCGGCCCCCCTGGCAACGCCGCCCCTTGCCGCGCCCCGCCGTCCGGCGCCCGGCACGGCGCGCCCTTCAACGGCTGTAACGGTGACCCCCGCCGCCGCGATATCGGAACCGCTGCGGATGGATCACCGCCTGCATGGGCGGATGGTGCGCGGAAAGCTGCAGCCGGAAGCGCGGCTGGACCTGCACGGCATGACCCTGGTCGAGGCGCACGCGGCGCTGTCGGCCTTCATCCTGGCGGCCTCGCGCCGGGGGCTGCGGCTGGTGCTGGTGATCACCGGCAAGGGGCGCGGTGGGGGCAGGCCGGATGACAGCCCGCTACCCCGGCGCACCGGCGCGCTGCGCCATGAGGTGCCGCACTGGCTGCGCAGCGCGCCCCTTCGCGGTCACGTGCTCAACACCCATACCGCGCATCGCAGCCATGGCGGGGACGGCGCGCTTTACGTCTATCTGCGAAAACCGGGCTGACGAGGCCGGGGCGCGCGGCCTTTGTTGCCGCCGTCGGGCGGCGGTGGGGCGGGGTGACGCCGCATTGGAAAGACCTCTGCATAACGCGTTTTCCGGCTCAGTTGTCCCGCCCGGCGGCAACGCCGGGCAGCGCCTGCCTGCCCCCTCGGCAGGCCCTTCAAACGTCGTAACCTGTTGGAACGGGGTGAATTGTTCAGACGTCATGCCAGTGGCACCGTCACGCATCAGCGCCTACCCAGGCAGGCGCTGCCCTCATTTCTTTACCCGAGCCGCGTTATGCAGAGGTCTTTTGGACCATATCCGCGACCCTTCCTGCCTGCGCCCGGCAAAAACGGCGCTTCAACGAGGGACCATCACGCTATAAGGGTGCCTGATGGATGATCTAGTTGTTGCCGCGCATGATGCCGCCACCGCCCTGCGGGACCTGTTCCCGCCGACGCCCCTGCAGCGCAACGAGTACCTGTCGCAGCGCCATGGTGCGGATATCTATCTGAAGCGCGAGGACCTTTCGCCCGTCCGCTCCTACAAGATCAGGGGCGCGTTCAACGCCATGCGCAAGGTCCTGGCGCAGCAGCCTGACCGCCGGGTCTTCGTCTGCGCCTCGGCGGGCAATCATGCCCAGGGCGTAGCCTTTGCCTGCCGCCATTTCGGCGTGCAGGGGGTGATTTTCATGCCGGTCACCACCCCGCAGCAAAAGATCGGCAAGACCCGCAGCTTTGGCGAGGGCCATGTCGAAATCCGGCTGATCGGTGACTATTTCGACCAGTCCCTCGCCGCGGCGCAGGCGTTTTGCGCGCAGAGCGGGGGCGTTTTCCTGTCGCCCTTCGACGATCCGGACGTGATCAGGGGGCAGGCCAGCGTCGCGGTGGAGATCGAGGCGCAGCTTGGCCGCCTGCCGGACCTGGTGGTGCTGCCGGTCGGTGGCGGGGGGCTTTCGGCCGGTGTGACGGGCTATCTGCGCGCCGCGGGGGTGGACGGGTTCCGCTATGTCGAACCCGCGGGCGGCGCCAGCCTGCGCGCGGCGCTTGCGGCGGGTGAACCGGTGACGCTGCCGAAGGTCGACAGCTTCGTCGATGGCGCCGCCGTGGCGCGGATCGGTGATGGCCCGTTAAAGCTGCTGGCCGATGTCGCGCCGGCGCATGTCCTGGCGGTGCCGGAAGACCGGCTGTGCATCACCATGCTGGACATGCTGAACACCGAGGGCGTGGTGCTGGAGCCGGCTGGCGCGCTGGCCATCGACGCGCTGGCCGATCTGGGCGACAGCCTGCGCGGGCTGACCGTGGTCTGCGTGGCCTCTGGCGGGAATTTCGATTTCGAACGCCTGCCAGAGGTCAAGGAACGCGCACTGCGGCACGGCGGGTTGAAGAAGTACTTCCTGCTGCGCCTGCCGCAACGGCCCGGCGCGCTGCGTGATTTTCTGGAAATCCTGGGGCCGGACGACGATATTGCCCGCTTCGAGTATCTGAAGAAATCGGCGCGGAACTTCGGCACCGTGCTGATCGGGATCGAGACGACGGCGCCGGAGAATTTCCAGCGCCTCTACACCGCCATGGATGCTGCGGGCTTTGCCTGGCGCGACATCACGTTGGACGAGACGCTGGCGGGCTTCCTGGTCTGAACGGCGCGGGTTGTCCGGCACGCATTGCGCGGCTTGGCTGCATCCTGCACTGCGCGGGTTCGCCGGGGCGGGCGCCGCGCCACATGCCTGAACTTTCAGGCAGCGTCCCGGTTCAGGCCGCGTGTGAACGCGTCACGAGAGGCACGGTAGCAGGCCGTGATGGCCGCCAGATCGATCTCGTCGGCGGCGCCAGCGGCCGATTGCGCCTCTCCCTTGCTGCACAGATCGGCGAAATCCCGCAACCCCAGGTTCAGCGCGGCGCCTTTGAGGGCGTGCAGATCCGCGGCCAGGGCTGCGGAATCGCGCGGCCGTTCGTCATCTGCAGAGGGCAGGCGGCCCATGGTTTCATCCGTTTCTTCCAGAAACAGCGACACCACCTCGTCAAAGGCGGTATCCATCTCTTCCTTCAGCTCTTTCACACGTGCCCAGTCGATCATGACGTACCTTCAACTTCGTTCTGCCGCCGCAAGGTCTCATCCTGTCCTTAACGTTCGGCAAAGACGAAGGCAAAACCGTATCGCGCTTCAGGCGTTTTTAACGGGTTCGTCGGCATGATCTGTGCGCGAGCAGTTTCCATGTGCCGGAGTATTCAGTGTATCGAGCCATTTCCCCCGCTCTTCGGGACCCTGCAGACGCGGCCGATTCCCGGGTGCTGACCGTCCTGGTGGTCGATGATTCGCGTGCGCAGCGGCGGCTGATCTGCGCGGGGCTTCAGGGGTCGGGCTACACCGTGTTGCAGGCCGAATCGGCCGATCAGGCGCTGGCGCTGTTCGGCCAGCACGGTGCCGACCTGATCCTGTCCGACTGGATGATGCCGGGGATGACGGGGATCGATCTGTGCCGCGCCATTCGCGGGCTGTCACGCGAAGACTATGTCTATTTCATCCTCTTCACCGCCAAGGCCGACAAGGCCGCGGTGGCCGAGGGGCTGGAGGTCGGCGCCGATGACTTCCTGCCCAAACCGGTCGATCCGGTGGAACTGCGCGCACGGATCAGGGCCGGTGAACGGCTGCTGACCATGCAGCGGGAACTGCGCAACAAGAACACCCTGTTGACCGAAACGCTGGACGAACTGCGCACGCTCTATGATACGCTGGACCGCGATCTGGTCGATGCGCGGGCCTTGCAGCAATCGCTTCTGCGCGAGCGTCAGCAGCATTTTTCCACCGGGCAGGCCAGCATGCTGTTGCGGCCCAGCGGCCATATCGGCGGCGATATGGTGGGCTGCTTTGCCATCGACGACAGGCGCATCGGGCTTTACGGGTTCGATGTTTCCGGCCATGGCGTCGCCTCGGCCCTGCTGACGGCGCGCCTGGCGGGGTTGATGTCCGGTGCTTCGGCCGAGCACAACATCGCGATAGAACTGGCCGATGGCGTGCAGCGCCCCCGATGCCCGGCGCTGGTCGCGCAGGCGATGAACCAGCTTCTGATGTCAGAGATCCAGACCGATCGTTATGCCACGCTCTGCTATGCCGAGATCGATTGCCAGGACGGGCAGGTGCGGCTGGTGCAGGCGGGCCATCCGCATCCGGTCGTGCAGCACGGGGACGGGCGCATCACCCATCTGGGCAGCGGCGGCCTGCCCATCGGCCTGCTGGCTGATGCCAGCTATGAAAGCTTTTCCACGCGGCTGGAGCCCGGTGACAGGCTGATCCTGGTGTCGGACGGCATCACCGAATGCCCGAACGCGACCGGCGAGGAACTGGGCCAGGACGGGTTCGACGTCATGCTGCGCCGCCTCTCGGCGCTGCGCGGCAACGAACTGACCGAGGCGCTGATCTGGGAACTGGCGCGCTGGGCCGGGCATGACGATTTTCCGGACGATATCTCCTGCGCGGTCTTCGAATATGATGGCTGAGCAGGCGAGCTGACGAGGGGGCTGACAAAGCCTGCCATGGGCGGGCCGACGCCGCCCCCACACAGGCACACACCGTCCCGGCCGGCTGGCTGGCGGCATGCCCGCTTCCGGCCGGGCCGGTGGCAATGGTGACGGGACAGACCGCGCGATACCCTTTATGGGGACGCTTGCGCGTGTGCCCGCAGCCCTGCCGACCCCAGATAAGGCCTGCACCTTCGCTGCGTCGCCCCCCTTCTGTGCCGCCCCCGTTCTGTGCCGCCCCCCCCTTCTGTGCCGCCCGCGGTGCACGGACATTGTTGCCCCCACCTTGCTGCCGACCATCAAATCGGCGGTGACTGGACAGAGGTGTCGCTTTTCGCCGGTATCGCGTCGGGCCTGCAGGTCCGCCGCTGCGCGCATTCTGCATGGTGCGGGCAACACGGAACGGAGAAACGCGCCATGAAGACCCATGTCAAAGCCCTTGTCGTCGGCGGTGGCGCCGTCGGCGCCGGTATCGCCTATCACCTTGCAAAGGCCGGCTGGGAAACCATGCTGATCGAGCGTGACGAATTGACTGCCGGTTCCACCTGGCACGCCGCCGGCCTGCTGCCCCTTTTCAACATGGGCTATGCGACCAGCCATATCCATGACTACAGCGTCAAGTTCTACAAGGGGCTGGAGGCCGAAACCGGCCTCAACCCCGGCTTCTATGTCGTCGGCAACCTGCGCATGGCGCAGACGCAGGAACGCATGGATGAATACATGCTCTATGCCAGCACGGCCGAAACCGTGGGAATCGAGCATGAATGGATGACGCCTGCGCAGATCAAGGCGCGCTGGCCGCTGGTGCGCACCGAAGACCTGAAGGGCGCGCTTTTTCACCCCACCGACGGCTACATCAACCCCGCCGACGTGACCCAGGCCATGGCCAAGGGCGCCCGCCTGCACGGCGCCGAAATCCACCGCCGGCTGCAGGTCGATGCCTATTGCTGGACCGGGTCCGAATGGGTGGTGACCTGCACGAAGATGGTGGAGAGGGGCGGCAACCTCGTCCCCTCGGACGAGAAGGTGGAAATCACCGCCGAGCATGTCGTCACCGCCACCGGCAACCACGCCCAGCGCACCGCGCGCCTGCTGGGCATCAAGATCCCCGCCATCCCGGTCGAGCATCAGTATATCGTCACCGAGCCCGACCCCGCGCTGCGCGACTGGCGTGCGGCGGGCAACCCCGAGCATCCGGTCCTGCGCGATGCCGATGCCAAATGGTATGTGCGCGAGGAGCGCGGCGGCTGGATCCTCGGCCCCTATGAGCGCAATGCCCCGGCGCGGTTTCTCTATGACGTGCCCGAAAGCTTCCGCGCCGATCTCTTCCCGCTGGATCTGGAGCGGATCGAGGAAGAATACATGTCCATGATCCACCGCATCCCGTCATCGGAAACGGTGGGGCTGAAGGACGACTATAACGGACCCATCTGCTACACGCCCGATGGCAACCCGCTGGTCGGCCCCGCGCCGGGGCTGCGCAACATGTGGCTGGCGGAAGGCTTCAGCTTCGGCATCACCGCCGCCGGCGGCACCGGGTACTACCTGGCGCAGATGATGACCCAGGGCGAGGCCGAGATCGACATGGCCAGCCTGGACCCGCGCCGCTATGGCGACTGGATGACCACCGAATACGCCGCCCGCAAGAACGAGGAAGCGTATGATCATGTCTACGTCCTGCACCACCCTGACGAGGAACGTCCCGCCTGCCGCCCGCTGCGCACCGCCCCCTGCCATGACCGGGTAAAGGCCCGCGGCGCACAATTCGGCCAGGTGAACGGCTGGGAACGCCCGAATTACTTTGGCCCGCTGGACGCGTCCGAAAGTTTCGACCATGACGCCCGCAGCTTTCGCCGCGGGGGCTGGTGGCAATATGCGGTGGAAGAGGCGCGCGCGATCCGCGAGGGGGTGGGCATGATCGACGCCACCGCCTTTGCCAAGCAGCGCGTCTATGGTCCCGGCGCCACCGATTTTCTGGACTGGATGACCTGCAACAAGTTGCCGAAGGTTGGCCGGATCAACCTGACCTATGCGCTGACTGCTGTCGGGACGGTGCGCACCGAATACACCATCATGCGGCTGGCAGAGCAGGAATACTACCTGATCTCGGCCGGGGGGTGGGCGGCTTATGACCATGATTTCCTGATGCAGCACAGCCAGGACTGGTGCGCGGCGCATCCGGACCGGTGGGTGGTCGTGCAGGAGGTGACCACGCAATGGGGCGTCTTCGCCGTTGCCGGGCCGAAATCGCGCGATCTGCTGGCGCCGTTGGCCAGGGATGCAGACCCGGCCACGGCCCTGTCGAACAAGCGTTTTCCCTGGCTGAGTCAGCGCCGGATCGAACTGGGCATGTGCCCTGTGCGCGCCGTGCGCGTGGCCTATACCGGCGAACTGGGCTGGGAATTGCACCACCCCATCGAGATGCAGAACTACCTTTTCGATCAGATCATGGCCGTGGGCGAGGGCGTGGGCCTGAAGCTGGTCGGCGCGCGGGCACAGAACTGGCTGCGGCAAGAGAAAAGCTATCGCGCCTTTGGCAACGAACTGGGCCGTGACGCGACGCCACTGGAGGCCGATCTGCCGCGCTTTGTCGATCTGGACAAGGATTTCCACGGCAAGGCCGCGATGCAGGAAACCGGCATTCGGTCGAAATGCGTGACGCTGCTGATCGACGGGCCGGCGGATGCCGACCCCTGGGGGCGCGAGGCGCTTTATGTCGGTGACGAAAGGGTGGGGCGGCTGACCTCTGGCGGGTATTCGGTGGCGTTCGGCAAGCAGATCGGCATGGGCTATGTGAAACCGGCGCAGGCCGCCGTCGGCACCCGGTTGAAGGTGCGTATGCAGTGCCAGCTATGGGATGCCGAGGTGGTGCAGGACAGCCCCTATGACCCGCAGAACGCCCGTATCCGTGTGGATGGATAGGGCTTTGCTGCTGATCTGAGCCACGCGCGGCGTGGCTCAGGCCGACGACCAATCCAGCCGCAACCGCATGAACCCGGCGCTGGACAGGCCGCGGCGCTCTGGTTGGAAACGGGCGATCTGGTCCAGATGCGCCGCCGCCCCCGGTCCGGTTTCGAACAGCGCATGCGTCCCGGGCAAGGGGGTGAAACGGACCGGGGGGGCGGCGCCGGACGTCACGGTCTGTATCTGTTCCAGATGATCGCGGATCAGGTCGCGGGTGATGGTGCCATCCTGCAGCGCGCAGCGCCCGGCGCCGGTGGCCGGAAACCCGCCCGCGCCGCTGGCGCGGTAGCTGTTGGTGCACAGGATGAATTCCTGCGCCGGGTCCAGTGGCTTGCCGTCGAACGCTGCTTTTCGTACCCGCTCGGCCACGGCATTGATGATCGTGCCATCCGGCCCATAGCGCGCGGGTTGCGACAGGTCGAATTCGACCTCCAGCCCGTCGATCACCTCGAAATTGTAGCCCGGCACGCGCGCGTCACGCAGAAGCACATCCTCGCCCCCCGGGCGCAGCCGGTTGAAGGCCGAGGCACTGCGTTCCAGCCAGGCGATGACCTCGGCGGCGGTCACCCGCAGCGCGGCGATGGCGTTGGGAAAGCTGTAGAGATCGGCGATATGGCGCAGTGCCAGCGGGCCGGGGGGAATGTCGGTGAAATGCCCGGGCCCGCTGAGCCCGCCGCATTTGAAGGGCGCCACCGCCGACAGCACCGGCAGCGCGCGCAGCCCGGTATCGGCCAGCCGTGCCGTGACATGGCGGCGCTGGGCATCGGCAATCAGGGACAGGGCCTGCGTTTCACCCAGATGGGCGAAATAGCTGTGCAGCGCCACATCGGTCCGCGCGACGGGGCGGCGAATGGCGTTGCGCGTGTCTTCATGCACGCTGGCGATGCTGGCGGCCAGCCGCTCGACCACGGTTGCGGGGCTGGAGGCGGATACCTTTTGCCTACCCGGGGTCACGGCGGGTGCGGCCTGGCCGGCCGTCGCGGCTGCCGCCGCCACCGAGCGGGTCTGGGTGTGGGTGCCCAGCACCTGCCAGCGCCCGCCCTCGTGCGACAGCAGCAGGTCGATCAATCCGATATGCGAGCCCCAGAAACCGCTCATCACAGCGGGTTTGCCAGCGATCGTGCCGGTCTGGGCATCCACGCCCGCGGTGCCGGTGAAGATGGGCGAGGGGAAGACCATATGGTTGTGACCCAGCATCAGTGCATCGATCCCCGGCACACGGGCCAGCGGGATGGCGGCGTTTTCCATCCCGTCGCCATGCTGGGCGGCGCCGATGCCGGTATGGGCCAGCGCGACAATCACATCCGCCCCGGCCTCGCGCATTTCCGGCACCCAGGCGCGGGCGGTCTCTACGATGTCGCGGCTGTGCACGGCATTGTGCAGATGATGGCGGTCCCAGTCGATGACCTGCGGCGGCGCAAAGCCGATCACGCCGATGCGGATGGGGTGGCGGGCGCCGCTGGCATCGGTCAGCATCCGGTCCAGCAGCACATAAGGGCGCACCAGCGTGCGGTCGCCCCGCGGGGCCGCGCCCTTTCGCGTGGCCAGATTGGCCGAGACCACCGGACAGGCCGCCCCGGAAAGCGTGCTCATCAGAAAGTCGATGCCGTAGTTGAATTCATGATTGCCCAAGGTGATGGCATCATAGCGCAGAGCGTTCATGGCGTTGATTGCCGGGTGCAGGTCGCCCGCCGTGCCCTTTCGCTGATAGGCCAGATAATCGCCCATCGCGGTGCCCTGCAGGAAATCGCCGTTGTCGAACAAGAGTGCATTCTCGGCCTCTGCCCGCGCGGCCTCGATCAGTTCGGCCGCCGCCAGCAGGCCCACGCCCGGGGACGGGCTGTCGGTGAAATAGTCGAATGGCAGCAGGTGCAGGTGCAGGTCCGTGGTCTCTATCAACCGCAGATGCACGGTGCGCGACCCGACAGCCGCATCGGCAAAGGAAATGGGGTTGAACAATGTGCTGCCTCGAACGATCATGCCTGCTACCTGCCGCACCGGCGCTGACCGATCAAGGCAAGTCCGGCGCCGACCCGGCGCCTAAAACCGTTCATGATCAAGGTCCGTGGCATTTCTTTGGCTCAACCCTGTCCCGGAGGCGGCAGTCTATACACGCTTAGGTTTATTGGCAATCTTGCGCGTCCGCCCGGCGCGCCGGCGCCTTGTCGCGCCGATCATGACCCCTGAAAGGAGACCCCGGCGTGAGCGATCAGAAAACGCATGCGGCTTTTGACGGTGACATCTCTCAGGCCCCCGGCTTTCACGGCCCCGTCTTTTCGGCCGGTTGGGATGACCGGCAGGCTGCACTGCGCGCCGGGTTGCCCGCCGGCTGGGCCGATATGCCGGGCCCTGCGGTGTTTTTGCCGTTCTGGCGGGGGCGGGCGTTGCTGGCCGGGGCCGGGGGGCTGGGCTGGGTGGGGCGCGACAGCCCGGTCATGGCCCATGCCGCGCCGCAGGCGGTCTTTCTGGGCCGGCACGCAGGGCAGGCGCGGCTGGCGGTCGATGTCTCCTCATGGGAGCCGCCGGCGCTGGACCATGCGGCGATGGCCAGCTTCTTTGACGCGCAGGAATACCGCCATCCGGGGCTGCCGGCCGATCACCGCTTTGCCGACATGCGCGGCGCGATGATGCGGCTGGACCCGGCCGATGCCGCGCTGGGCGCCACGGCGCGGGCGTTGTTCAACTGGCACCGCACGCATCGCTTCTGTTCGGCCTGTGGGCATGCCAGCGACTGGGCGATGGGCGGCTGGGAACGGCGCTGCCCGTCCTGCGGCGCCAAGCATTTTCCGCGCACCGACCCGGTGGTGATCATGCTGGTCCTGCGCGGCAACCGGGCGCTTCTGGGCCGCTCGCCCGGTTGGCCGGGGGGGATGTATTCGGCGCTTGCCGGCTTTGTCGAGCCCGGCGAGTCTCTGGAGGCCGCGGTGCGGCGCGAGGTGAGCGAGGAAACCGGCATCGAGGTTGGGCGCGTGCGCTACGTCGCCTCGCAGCCCTGGCCCTGGCCGAATTCGCTGATGCTGGGTTTCGTGGCAAATGCCGAAAGCGAGGCGATCACCCTGGATGACGAACTGGAAGACGCCCGCTGGATCACGCGCGAGGAGATGGTCTCGGTCATGGGCGGGCTGCACCGAGACATGCGCCGCCCGCGCCGCGGCGCGATTGCGCAGTATCTGCTGTCCGAATGGATGGCGGGGCGTCTGGCGGCATAGTCTGCCGCCGATCTCTGACCCGCGGCCCTTCAGTGCCGCAGCGGGTCGGCCGCGTAGGTGCCGAGGATCTTCACCCTGGTGGTGAAATAGCGCAATTCATCCAGTGCCAACCGGACATTGGGGTCATCCGGGTGCCCCTCGATATCGGCGTAGAACTGCGTCGCAGTGAAAGAACCGCCGACCATGTAGCTTTCCAGCTTGGTCATGTTCACGCCATTGGTGGCAAAGCCACCCAGCGCCTTGTACAGCGCCGCCGGGATGTTGCGCACCTGAAAGACAAAGGTGGTGACCATGCCATGATCGCCGCGCCGGGTCAGGTCGGCGTCGCGCGCCATGATCAGAAAGCGCGTGGTGTTGGTGTCCTGATCCTCGATATGGCGGGCCAGCACCTCCAGCCCGTAGATCTCGCCGGCCAGGTCGCCGGCCAGCGCGGCCAGCGTGGGGTCGCCGGCCTGGGCGACATGGCGGGCGGAACCGGCGGTATCGGCGCCGGTCACGCGGCGGATGCCCTGCGCCTTGAGAAAGGCGCGGCACTGGCCCAGCAGCACCGGGTGGCTCATTGCCGCCTGGATGTCGTCCAGATGCGTGCCGGGCAGGGCCAGCAGGTTGATATGGACGCGCACAAAGGCCTCGGCCACGATATGCAGGCCTGAATCGGGCAGCAGGTTATGGTTGTCCGGCACCCGGCCGAAGGTGGTGTTTTCCACCGGCAGCATGGCCAGATCGGCGCGCCCCTCATGCACGGCGGCGATCACGTCCTCGAAGGTGCGGCAGGGCAGGGCGGTCATGCCGGGCCGCGCGCTGACGCAGGCCTGATGCGAGTAGGCGCCGGGCTCGCCCTGGAATGCGATGGTTCCTGTCATCGGAATAATCCCTTCTGGTCGTCATGCCCGCGCTGATTTTGCGAACAGGTCAATACGTCGCGGTAAGTATCGCTTGAAACTGTGAAGGGGAAGCGGGTAGAAGGACGCGATTTCACCAAAGCCCGGACGAGACGCGACATGTTCGACACGATGGTCATCACCAAGGCGGTTGCGGGGCTGTGCGCCGCGCTGCTTATTTTCATGCTTGGCCGGTGGGTCGCCGACACGCTGTACATGCCCTATGGCCCTGCGCCGCAGGCCATCTTCATTGACTTGGGCGAGGACGAGGCCGTCGCCGAGGCCGAGCCGGAGGACGAGATCGATGTGATGGAGATGTTCGCCTCGGCCGATGCCAGCGCCGGCGGCAATCTGTGGCGCCAGTGCCGCGCCTGCCATCAGATGGAAGAGGGCGCGCATGGCGTCGGCCCCTCGCTGCACGGGATCGTGGGGCGCGAAATCGACGCCATTGCCGGTTTCAACTATTCCGGTGCGCTGTCAGAGCATCTGGGCGACGAATGGACGGTCGAGGCGCTGAACGCCTTCATCGAGAACCCGCGCGGCACGGCCCCCGGCACCACCATGAGCTTCAACGGCATCCGCAGCCTGCAGGACCGGCTGAACCTGATTGCCTGGATGCAGGCCGAAAGCCAGTAACGCCTGTTTTCATGCGCCATGTGCACGATGTGCGCAACGGGGCCGCAGGACAGCCTGCGGCCCTTTTTCATGCCGCGGGCTCACGCAATCGCCACTTGAACCCGGCGCCGCGCTGGACTTAGCTGCTTATGGCCTACCTGCTGATAGGCAACGATCCCGGGATCAGGAGATTTGCATGACCTTTCGCACCGATCGCCGCGTTTCGCCCCTGGCGGTGGATGACGAAACCCGCCTGCCGCTTCTGACCCGCCGCCATGCGCTGGCCGGCATGATGGGCAGCGCCCTGGTGCCCGGCCTGGCCGGCCCGCTGCGGGCCGCCGGCGATAACGCTGATGATGGCGCCGACCTGGACCCCCAGATCGACAACCCCGAAGAGATCATCCGCGCGCATGGCTATTCCTTCTTCGGTGACCTGACCTATCCGCAGGATTTCGCCCATTACGCCTATGTGAACCCCGACGCCCCGCGCGGGGGCGAGATTGCGGTCTGGGCGCCCGGCACATTCGACAGTTTCAACCCCTACAGCCGCCGTGGCCGCGCCGCGCGGTTTTCCTGGAGCTTTTACGAAAGCCTGCTGGAGACCTCTGGCCCCTTCGGCGACAGCGCGCCGGCCGATGTGCATGGCGAAAGCTACGGGCTCCTGGCGCATACTGTGGAATATCCCCGTTCCAAGGACTGGGTGATCTTTCACATGCGGCCAGAGGCGCGTTTTTCGGATGGCACGCCTCTGACCGCGCATGACGTGGTCTTTACCCATAACCTGTTCATCGAGCAGGGCCTGCCCTCTTACGCGCAGGCCGTGGGCTTTCGCGTCACCGGGGCTGAAGCGCTGGACGATCACACCGTCCGCTTCACCTTCCGCGATGGTATCTCACGCCGGTCGCTGATCGATCAGGTGGGCTCGACCCCGGTCTTTCCGCGCCGCTGGTTTCAGGAAACCGGCGCCCGGCTGGACGAATCGCGCGAGGACACGGCGCCGGGCTCCAGCCCCTATGTGCTGCATGACTTCGAGATCAACCGCACCATCATCTACCGCCGTAACCCCGATTACTGGGGATGGCACCTGCCCAACAACCGCGGCCGGCACAATTTCGACGAGGTGCGCGTGCTCTATTTCGCCGATGATACCGTGGCGTTCGAACGCTTTCGCACCGGCGACTATACCATCCGGGTAGAAGGGAATTCACGCACCTGGGCCACCGGCTTCGACTTTCCGGCGGCGCGGCGCGGCCATGTCAAGCGTCTGGAAATCCCTGACGGCACCCCGCCCACGCCCACGGGTTTCGTGTTCAACCTGGAGCGCCCGCAATTCGCCGACCGCCGCGTGCGCGAGGCGGTGTCGCTGGCCTATAACTTCGAATGGACCAACGCGCAGTTCCAGCACGGGCTGATGGCGCAGCGCCATTCCTTTACCCAGGGCACCAGGCTGGAGGCCCATGGCGTGCCCGAAGGCGCGGAACTGGCACTGCTGGAAAGCTTCGGCGACATGGTCGCGCCGGAACTGCTGACCGAGCCTGTGGTGATGGCGCATGCATCCTCGCTTGATCGGTTGCAGGACCGCCGCAACCTGCGCCGTGCCAACCGCCTGCTGGAGGACGCCGGCTGGACAGTCACCGACGATGGCGTGCGCCGCAACGAGGCCGGGCAGGCGCTGCGCATCCGGCTGCCCTATCCGAATTCCGCGCCTTCGACCCAGGAATCGGTGATCGAGACCTTCATGCAGAACCTGCAGCAGATGGGCATTGACGCCAGCGCCCAGCGCATCGACCCCGCGCAATACACCCTGCGCTCGCGCGACCGGGATTATGACATGGTGTTCAGCCAGTACGCGGCGTTCCTTGATGTCGGCACCGGCCTGTTGCAGCGCTACGGGATCGAGGCCGCCGACGATGTCTTCAATCCCGCGGGGCTGCGCAGCGAATTGGTGGATGCGGTGATCAACCACGCGCTGATGGCGCCGGGCCCGGAAGAGCGCGACGTGGCGCTGCGGGTGTTGGACCGGGTGCTGCGCTGGGAGCGTTTCATCGTGCCGGTCTGGTACAACCCCGATATCTGGATCGCCCATTGGGACCAGTTCGGCCATCCGGAGGAATTTCCGACCTTCGCCACGGGCGAGCTGGACTTCTGGTGGTTCGACGCCGAGGCCGCCGCCGCCTTGCGCAGTGCCGGCGCCTTGCGATAGGCGGCGCGCATGTCCGCCTATATCCTGCGCCGCCTGCTTCTGGTGATCCCCACGCTGCTGGGCGTGATGATCATCAATTTCACGCTTGTGCAATTCGTCCCCGGTGGCCCGGTCGAACAGGTCATCGCCCAGATGGAGGGGCAGGGCGATGTCTTTGGCGGCTTCTCCGGCGCCGGCGAGGATGCAGGCCGGGCCGAGGGCGGCGGCAGTGAGCGCTATATCGGCGCGCGCGGCCTGCCGCCGGAATTCATCGAACAACTGGAACGCGAATTCGGCTTTGACCGCCCGCCGGTGGAACGGTTCTTCATGATGATGTGGAACTACATGCGGCTGGATTTCGGCGAAAGCTATTTCCGGTCGATCAGCGTGATCGACCTGATCATCGAAAAGATGCCGGTGTCGATCTCGCTGGGCCTGTGGTCGACGCTGATTGCCTATCTGATCTCCATCCCGCTGGGTATCCGAAAGGCAGTGCGCGACGGCTCGCCCTTTGATACCTGGACATCGGGCGTGATCATCGTGGGCTATGCCATACCAGGGTTTCTCTTCGCCATCCTGCTGCTGGTGCTCTTTGCCGGCGGGTCCTTCCTGCAGATCTTTCCCGCCCGCGGCCTGACGTCGGAACAGGAAATCTGGGACCAGCTTTCGCCCATCGGCAAGGTGCTGGATTACTTCTGGCACATCACCCTGCCGGTCATCGCGCTGACCATTTCCAGTTTCGCCACGCTGACCCTGCTGACCAAGAACAGCTTTCTGGACGAGTTGCGCAAGCAATACGTGATGACCGCGCGCGCCAAGGGGCTGATGGAAAACCGCGTGCTTTACGGGCATGTCTTTCGCAATGCCATGCTGATCGTCATCGCGGGTTTCCCCTCGGTCTTCATCGGGGCGTTCTTCGGCGGCTCGCTGATCATCGAGACGATCTTCTCGCTCGACGGTCTGGGGCGGCTCTTCTTCGAGGCCGCGGTGGCGCGCGACTTTCCGGTGATCTTCGGCACGCTGTTCATGTTCACGCTGCTGGCGCTGGTGGTGAACATCATCTCCGACCTGATGTATGTCTGGATCGATCCCCGCATCGACTTCGAAACGCGCGAGGGGTGATGCCATGAACCTGCAACCACCCCCGCCCGACGTGTCATCGGAAACCCCGCCCGGCGGCACAAACGCACCCGGCACCCCCCTGGATGCCCGGCCGACACGCCGTGCCTGGCTTTCGCCCCTGAACCAGCGCCGCTGGCGCAACTTCTGCGCCAACCGCCGTGCCTACTGGTCGCTGATCATCTTCGGCCTGCTGTATTTCCTGTCGCTTTTCGCCGAATTCATCGCCAATGACCGGCCCATCCTGGTCAGCTTTCAGGGCGAGCTGAAATATCCGATCTTCCAGTTCATCCCGGAAACCGCGCTGGGCGGCGAGTTCCGCACGCAGGCCGTGTTCCGCGATATCGAGGTGCAGTGCCTGGTGCGTACCGGCGGCGCCGAACTGTGCCTGGACTACCCCGAAGAAGCCCTGGCCGAGGCCGCAGAACACGGCACGGTAGAGGGCGAACCCATCCAGCCCGGCTGGATGATCTGGCCGCCCCTGCGTGCCAGTTTCAACACCGTGAACGATGTCGGCGGCCCCGCCCCCTCGCCCCCGGACAGCCGGCACTGGCTGGGTACCGACGACACCGCGCGCGACGTGCTGGCGCGCGTGATCTACGGCTTCCGTCTGTCGGTCACCTTCGCGCTGGTGGTGGTCACGCTGGCCTCGGTTGTAGGCATCGCGGCAGGCGCGGTGCAGGGCTTTTTCGGCGGGCGGGTGGACCTGATCTTTCAGCGCCTGATCGAAATCTGGTCATCCATCCCGAACCTTTACGTCATCATCATCGTGGCGGCGATCTTCACCATGAGCTTCTGGTTGCTCGCCATCCTGATGGTGCTGTTTTCCTGGACCGCGCTGGTCGGCGTGGTGCGCGCCGAATTCCTGCGCGCGCGCAATTTCGAATATGTCCGCGCCGCCCGCGCGCTGGGCGTGTCGAACCTGCGCATCATGTTCCGTCATGTCCTGCCCAATGCCATGGTCGCCACGCTGACGCTGCTGCCCTTCATCGTTACCGGCGCCATCGGGGCGCTGGCGATGCTGGATTTCCTGGGCTTCGGCATGCCGCGTTCCGCCCCCAGCCTGGGTGAATTGACGCTGCAGGCCACGCGCCACCTGCAGGCGCCCTGGCTGGGCTTCACCGCCTTCATGACATTCGCGATCATGCTCAGCCTGCTGGTCTTCGTCTTCGAGGGCGTGCGCGATGCCTTTGACCCGCGAAAGACATTCCGATGAGCCTGCTTACCGTTCAGGACCTGTGCGTGGGCTTCACCCAGGACGGCCAGACGGTGCAGGCCGTGCATGGGGTCAGCTTTGACATCCGCCCTGGCGAGACGGTGGCGCTGGTGGGCGAATCCGGCTCTGGCAAATCGGTTTCGGCACTGGCGGGGGTGGGGCTGTTGCCCGATGCGGCCACCGTCGCGGGCTCGGTCACGTTTGAGGGGCGGCAGATGGTCGGCGCGGGCGAGGCCACGCTGCGCAGCATCCGGGGCAACGACATCAGCTTCATCTTCCAGGAGCCGATGACCTCGCTCAACCCGCTGCACACGATCGAGAAGCAGATCGCCGAGGCGCTGGCCCTGCATCAGGGGCTGCGGGGCGGGCAGGCGCGGGCGCGTATTCTGGAACTGCTGGACAAGGTCGGCATCCGCGATGCCGAATCCCGCCTGAACGCCTATCCGCACCAGCTTTCGGGCGGTCAGCGCCAGCGGGTGATGATCGCGCTGGCGCTGGCCAACAAGCCGAAGCTGCTGATCGCCGATGAGCCCACCACCGCGCTGGATGTGACCATCCAGGCGCAGATCCTGGAACTGCTGGCCGGGCTGAAAAGGGCCGAGGGCATGGCGATGCTGTTCATCACCCATGACCTGAACATCGTGCGCCGCGTGGCTGACCGGGTCTGCGTCATGGAAAAGGGGCTGATCGTCGAGCAGGGTCCGACCGAGCGGGTGTTTTCTGCCCCCAGCCATCCCTATACGCAGAAACTGCTGGGGGCAGAGCCGAAGGGCACGCCAGGCCCGGTGCCCGAAGGGGCCGCGCAGATCCTGCAGACCGAGGGCCTGCGCGTCTGGTTCCCCATCCAGCGGGGGTTCCTGCGCCGCACAGTCGGCCATGTAAAGGCCGTCAACGGCGCCGATATCGCCCTGCGCGAGGGCGAGACGCTGGGCGTGGTGGGCGAATCCGGTTCCGGCAAGACCACGCTGGCGCTGGCCATCATGCGGCTTATCGGGTCCGAGGGGCCGATCACCTATATGGGCCAGAACATCGCCGCCTGGCGCACGAAAGAGCTGCGCGCGCTGCGGCGCGAGATGCAGATCGTCTTTCAGGACCCTTACGGCAGCCTGTCGCCGCGCATGACGGTAGAGGAAATCATCGCCGAGGGGCTGGGTGTGCACGGCGTGCCCACCGGAAAGGCACCGCGCGCCCTGGTGGCCGAGATCATGGCCGAGGTCGGGCTGGACCCGGTGATGATGCATCGCTATCCGCATGAATTCTCTGGCGGGCAGCGCCAGCGCATCGCCATTGCCCGCGCCATGATCCTGCGCCCGAAACTGGTGGTGCTGGACGAGCCCACTTCGGCGCTGGACATGACGGTGCAGGTGCAGATCGTCGATCTGCTGCGCGGCTTGCAGCAACGCCACCGCCTGGCCTATCTTTTCATCAGCCATGACCTGCGCGTGGTGCGCGCCATGGCGCACAAGGTGCTGGTGATGAAGGACGGCGAGGTGGTGGAGCAGGGCGAGGCCGCGCGCCTGTTCGACGCCCCGCGCAGCGATTACACGCGCGCGCTGATGGCCGCGGCCTTTGACCTGCGCGCCATCGGGCGGTCGGCCGTCGCACAGGAGGGGTAGAACGGGTGAAGATCCTCTTCATCCATCAGAACTTTCCCGGCCAGTTCCTGCGCCTGGCCCCGGCGCTGGCCGAACGCGGGCACGAGGTTCTGGCCCTGACGGACGAGGTCAACGACCGCCCCGTGCCGGTGACCACCCACCGCTACCGCAGCCCGGAACCCCGCCCGGACCGGCAGGCCGCGCGCTTCGGCACCACCTACACCGAGATGACGGACCGCGCGCACCGCGTGGCCCGCGCCGGTCTGGCCCTGCGCGACCGGCACGGTTTCACCCCTGATGTTGTCTTCGGCCACGGCGGCTGGGGCGAGACGCTGTTCCTGCGCGAGGTCTGGCCGGATGCGCGCCTGCTGGTCTATGCCGAACTTTACTATGCCACGCGCGGGCTGGATGTGGGGTTCGACCCCGAATTCGCCAACAACGCGCTGGAAAGCCGGCTGAACATCACCGCGCGGCAGGGCCATCAGGCGCTGATGATGGTGCAGGCCGATGCCGCGCTGGCGCCGACCGAGTTTCAGGCCGACAGCTTTCCGTCCTGTTTCCGTGACAAGATATCGATCATCCATGACGGTATCGACACCGACCTTCTGCAGCCCGACGCCACGGCGCGGGTGATCCTGCCCACCGGCGCGGCGTTCAGCGCGGGGGATGAGGTGCTGACCTTCGTCAACCGCAACCTGGAGCCCTATCGCGGTTATCACAGCTTCATGCGCGCGCTGCCGGCGGTGATGCAGGCCCGGCCGCAGGCGCATGTGGTGATCGTCGGTGCCGATGGTGTCAGCTATGGCCCCCGCGCGGGGGGCGATCGGTCCTGGAAGCAGATTTTCCTGGACGAGGTGCAGGACCGGCTGGACATGCGCCGCGTGCATTTCACCGGCCGCGTGCCCTATGGCACCTTCGTGCGGCTGATGCAGGTTTCGCGGGCGCATTGCTACCTGACCGTCCCTTTCGTGCTGTCCTGGTCGATGCTGGAGGCGATGAGCGCGGGCGCGCTGGTCATCGGGTCGCGCACCGCGCCGGTGGAAGAGGTGATCACCGACGGTGTGAACGGCCGGCTGGTCGATTTCCTGGACCCGGGTCAGATCGCCGACACGCTGATCGATGCCCTGGCCGATCCGGCAGGCCACGTGCCTCTGCGTGCCGCCGCACGCCGGCATATCGTCGACAACTACGACCTGCGCCGCATCTGCCTGCCCCGGCTGCTCGATTTTGTCGAAGGGGGCGGCTGACGGCGACATCCCGCCTGCGTGGGCCGTGCGGCTTGATCGGTTTGCCATAATCGGCAACCATTCCCAGGCGCGTTTCGCCATTGGGAGGTGGCGTGCCGGCTGATCATGCCGGCCTCTGGCGCGTGACATTGCCCGCCTGTCGGGCAGGTATCAGGGAGGACAAACACCGATGAACCGCATGCGCTATGGCATCTTTCTGGCCCCGTTCCACAAGCCGGGCATCAACCCAACCCTTGCGCTGGAGCAGGATCTGGAGCTTGTGCAGTGGCTGGACCGCTGCGATTATGACGAGGTCTGGTTCGGCGAGCATCACTCGGCCGGATCGGAAATCTCGGCCGATCCGATGCTGATGATCGCCACCGCCGCCCAGCGGACGCGGCATATCAGGCTAGGCACAGGGGTGGTGTCTATCAGCTATCACAACCCGCTATGGGTGGCAGAACGCATCGTGCAGCTGGACCATCTGACCCGCGGGCGCGTGATGCTGGGCGTGGGGCCGGGCTCGTTGCCCACCGATGGCGCGATGGTCGGCCTGACGCAGGAACATACCCGCCGGCTGCTGGCCGAGGGGCTGGACGTCATCACCCGGCTGATCCGCACCGAAGAGCCGGTCACCTTTGAAAACGAACGCTGGACGCTGAAGGACGCGCGTCTGCATCTGCGGCCCTATTCCGATTTCGACATCGCCACCGCCGCCGTCGCCTCGCCCACCGGGCCGAAGCTGGCGGGGAAATACGGCACCGGCATGATCTCCATCGGCGCGACAACGGCGGCGGGTTTTGATGCGCTGGCGCTGCACTGGGACGTGATCGAGGCCGAAGCGGCGCATCACGGCCACGTGCCCGACCGCAGCAAATGGCGGCTGGTGGGCCTGTGCCATATCGCCGACACCATGGAGCAGGCCAGGCGCGATGTGGAATACGGGATCGAACAGTGGTTCCACTATTTCCAGGAAATCGCCGCGTTCCCGCAGATGGCAATGCCCGGCGCCAATGCGCGCGAGATGATCGATTTCATCAACGACACCGGGTTTGGCGCCATCGGCACGCCGGAAATGTGCCGCGCGCAGATCGAACGGCTGTGGAAGCAGTCCAACGGCGGCTTTGGTGCCTACCTGCTGCTGGCCCATAACTGGGCGAATTTCGAGGCGACGAAGAAAAGCTACGAACTGATCGCGCGCGAGGTGTTCCCGCATTTCCAGGGCCAGCATCATTCGACCATGCAGGCCGCCATGCGCGCCGAAAAGATGCGCCCGGACCTGGCCGCCGTTCACGCCAAGGCGGTGGAGACGGCGCAGGAGCTTTACGCCACGGAAGTCGCCGCGCGCTGAGCAACGCCTCCTGCCCGCCCGTGCGCGTATCCTTGGCGTGCGGGCAGGGGGACCCTGGAGCGTGTCGCGTTCATCCGCATTCACGCGACACGCTCTATCATATTGTTGTCGCATGTCGAAAAGCTCGGAACCGGAATCCACTTCCGAGCGACATGCTCTAGACGGCCGAGGAATGCCCCTTGCTGTCCATCGCATAGGCGTCGAATGCGGCGGCTATCATCCGCGTCAGGGGGCGGCCCCGCACCGGGATCGACAGGCCTGCGGCGTCATGCGTGACATAGCCTGCAAATTTTTCGGCCACTGGCGCGAACAGGGCGTCCAGTGCCTCTGCAGTTACATCGAAACGGCTGCTCAGTTCGGCCTTTCTGACGGCGAAATCGCACATCAGGGCTTCGATGATCCGCGCCCGCAGCAGGTCGTCACCGCGGAACACATGCCCGCGGGTGGTGGCGAACTGGCCCGCGCGCACCGCCTTCGTCCAGCCCGAGGTCGCCGGGTTCATCTGCGCATAGCCCTGCGGAAAACGCGAGATCGACGACGCCCCAAGCCCCACCAACGCCTCGGCCGTGTCATCGGTATAGCCCTGGAAATTCCGGCGCAGCGTGCCGGCGCGCATCGCTCGGCCCAGCCCGTCTTCCGGCCGGGCGAAATGGTCGATGCCGATTTCATCATAGCCGTCCCATTCGAAAAGCCGCCGCGCGGTCTCGAACAGGTCCAGCCGTTCCTCTGGCCGGGGCAGGGTGTCGGATGGGATCATCTGCTGGCGCCGGGCCATCCAGGGCACATGCGCATAGCCGTAAAGCGCGACCCGGTCCGGGCTGAGCGACAAAAGCTTCTGCACTGACGCCGCCAGCTTGGCGTTGGTCTGGTTCGGCAGCCCGTAAAGGATATCCGCGTTCAGGCTGCGCACGCCGCGCGCGCGGATCGCCTGCACCGCTGCCTGCGTGATCTCATAGCTCTGGTCGCGGCCGATGATCGCCTGGATCTCGGCATCGAAATCCTGCACGCCGATGGAGGCCCGGTTCATGCCCGCCGCGGCCAGCGCGTCCAGGCGGGCATCGTCGATCTCGTTGGGGTCGATCTCGACCGAGAATTCGCTGTCCGGTCCCAATGGCACCACATCAAATATCGCCCCGGCCAGGTCGCGCATCTGCGCAGGCAGCAGCAATGTCGGCGTGCCCCCGCCCCAATGCAGGCGTGACAGGGTGACCCCCTCTGGCAAAGCGGCGCGCAGCAGCGCCAGTTCCGCTTTCAGCGTCTCCACATAGGCGATGACGGGCGCATCACTGCTGGTGCCCTGCGTGCGGCAGGCGCAGAACCAGCACAGCCGGCGGCAGAACGGAATGTGGATATAAAGCGATATCCGGCTGCCCGGGGCCAGCGCGCGCACCCAGTCGGCGAAGGTGTCGCCACCGATATCCTTGCCGAATTGCGGCGCGGTCGGATAACTGGTGTAGCGCGGGACGCGCGCGTTGAAGAGGCCCAGCTGGGCGAGTTGCGAATCTGTCTGCATTGGTTTACACTCTTCGACCAGACCACTGGATTCTTTGACCTAGATCAATTGCATGCAGAAAATCATCTCCTCACCTGACCGTTATCTGCATGTCCAGTGCTCTGACTGTCCGATTCGTCACCGTGCCGTCTGCGCCCGGTGCGATGATGATGAGTTGCAGTTGCTTGAAGAGGTCAAGTTCTACCGCAGCTTCGAGGCCGGTCAGACGATCGTGTGGTCTGGCGACCGGATGGATTTCGTGGCCTCGGTGGTGTCCGGCATCGCCACGCTCAGCCAGACGATGGAGGACGGGCGCCGCCAGATGGTGGGGCTCTTGCTGCCGTCGGATTTCGTGGGCCGCCCCGGGCGCGAGACCGCGGCCTATGATGTCACCGCGACCACCGACATGCTGATGTGCTGTTTCCGCAAGAAACAGTTCGAGGATATCATGCTGTCCACCCCCCATGTCGGCCAGCGTCTGCTGGAAATGACGCTGGACGAGCTGGACGCGGCACGCGAATGGATGCTGCTGCTGGGCCGGAAAAGCGCGCGCGAGAAACTGGCCAGCCTGATCGCCATCATCGCCCGCCGCGATGCCGCGTTGAAGCTGATGCAGCCGGAAGGGCAGGTCAGCTTCGATCTGCCGCTTTCGCGCGAGGCGATGGCGGATTACCTTGGCATGACGCTGGAGACCGTCAGTCGGCAGGTCTCGGCCCTGCGCCGGGACGGGGTGATCGAGATCAAGGGCAAACGCCACGTCACCATCCCCGATTTCGACCGCCTGATCGAGGAAGCGGGCGATGATCAGGATGGGGGGTTCCTGACCTGACAGCGGTCTGCGGCGACGGGTTTTCGTCAGCCGTGTTCCTTCAGCAACCGACGTTTCTGGCGGTCCCAATCCCGTTTCGCAGAGGTCGCGCGCTTGTCGGCCAGCTTCTTGCCCTTGGCGATGCCGATCTTCAGCTTCACCATGCCCCGGTGGTTGAAATACATCACCAGCGGCACCAGCGTCATGCCATCCTTTGCCGTGGCCGCCCATAGCCGCGCCAGTTCGCGTCGATTGACCAGCAGCTTGCGCCGGCGGCGTTCCTCATGCCCCCAGACGCCGGCCTGTTTGTAGGGGGCGATGTAGCCGTTGATCAGCCAAAGCTCGCTTTCTTCGACGCTGGCATAGCTGTCGGCGATGTTGGACTGGCCGGTGCGCAGGGATTTCACCTCTGATCCGGTCAGCACGATGCCGACCTCGAGGTCGCTCTCGATGGCATAGTCGAAGCGCGCCCGGCGGTTCTCGGCGATCACCTTGTAGTTGCTGTTTTCCTTCTCGGCCATGACGGGCAGATAAGGGCTGTCAGGGGCGCTGTCCAGCGAAAGCGCCGGGCAACCCTCTGGCTACCCGGCGCCCATCGAGCGTCCCTTTCGGCAGCGAGCCCCGGAAGGGGGATGGGCTGGCGCTGGCCGTGAAAGACTAACCAAGCGGTGGGCTGCAAATCTGGCACCAACATGACCGATCCAAGACCATGTTGTGCAGGCGCGATGGCGGGGCTTGATTTGCGGCATGCGGCAAGGCAGGCTGGTCCCATGAACGTGATCAGCCCCAACAGTCGTTTCCGGCCGCCGCAGGAAAGCGTCAGCTTCGACCGGCAGGAACTGGGGGTGATCCTGTCGCTATACGGGCGCTTCGTCGCTGCCGGGCACTGGCGGGATTACGGCATTTCCTGCCTGCGTGACCGGGCCGTTTTCAGCGTGTTTCGCCGCACCGCCGAAAACCCGCTTTACCGGGTGGAGAAACTGCCCGCGCTGCGCAACCGGCAGGGGCTTTACGCGCTGGTCGGCCCCGATGGGCAGGTGCTGAAACGCGGTGGCAGCCTGCGCCAGGTGCTGGCCCCGCTGGAGCGAAAGCTGATCCAGGCGCTGGATTAGGCGTGCGGGGCGGTGTAGGGGCCGGGCATGACCGGCTTTACCTATGCCCCGCCCCACGGCCCGCTGCGCCTGCTTTATGCCGATGACGACCTGCTGATTGTCGACAAGCCGCCGGGCCTGTTGTCGGTGCCCGGCCGGGGCGAGGGGCGGGGTGACTGTCTGATTGCCCGGCTGCGCGCCGCCTTTCCCACGGTGCTGCTGGTGCATCGGCTGGACCTGGACACATCCGGCGTGATCGCCTTTGCGCTGACCCCGCAGGCCCAGGCGCATCTGGGCCGCCAGTTCGAGGCGCGGCGCGTGTCAAAACGCTATGTCGCGCTGATTGCGGGGCAGCCGGATCAGGACAAGGGGCAGATCGATCTGCCGCTGATCGTGGACTGGCCGAACCGCCCGCGCCAGAAGGTCTGCCATGACACGGGCCGCCCCGCGCGCACCGACTGGCGCGTGATCCGCCGCCATGACGGCGCGGCGCGGGTCCAGTTGAAACCCGTGACCGGGCGCAGCCATCAGTTGCGGGTGCATATGCAGGCGCTGGGCCATCCCATTCTGGGCGATACGCTTTACGCCACGAGCGCAGCGGCGGAACACCCGCGCCTGATGCTGCATGCCGAAACCCTGCGGCTGGCCCATCCGGCCACCGGCGCGATGATCAGCTTTCGCGCGCCGGCGTCGTTCTGACCGGCTGCCGCTGTTTCCTACTGCGGCATCACCAGATAACCCAGCGGGCGGCCGGACAGGATGTGGATATGCAGATGCGGCACTTCCTGCATGCCATGCTCGCCCGCGTTCATGATCGCCCGGTAGCCCGGCCCATCGGCGCCGGGCTGCAGGCTCAATTGCGCACAGACCTGGCCCACGGCGCGGTTGAAGTCCAGGATCTCGGCATCTGACGCGGCCTGCACGAAATGGTCATAGGTGACATAGGCCCCTTTGGGGATCACCAGCACATGCGTGGGCGCCTGCGGGCGGATATCGCGAAAGGCGAGGCTGTGTTCGGTCTCCAGCACCTTGTCGCAGGGGATCTCGCCGCGCAGGACCTTGGCGAAGATGTTCTGGTCGTCATACTGATACGCCATGGCGCCCTCACTCGTCCTCGGGCGACCAGCCTGAGACGGCCTTGACCTCCAGGAAATCCTCGATCCCCCAGATGCCGCCCTCGCGCCCGGTGCCGGACTGCTTCATGCCGCCAAAGGGCGAACCCGCGCCGCGCGGCTTGCCGTTCATTTCCACCATGCCCGACCGCAGGTGCCGCGCCACGCGGTTGCGCCGCGCGCCGTCCTGGCTTTGCAGATAGTTGGTCAGCCCGTAAGGCGTGTCATTGGCAATCCGGATCGCCTCTTCCTCGCCCTCGAAGGGGATGATCGACAGCACTGGGCCGAAGATTTCCTCGCGCGCGATGGTCATGTCGTTGTTGACATCGGCAAAGACCGTGGGGCGCACGAAATAGCCCCGGTTCACGCCCTCGGGCCGGCCCAGGCCCCCGGCGACCAGACGCGCGCCCTCGTCGATACCCTTCTGGATCAGGTCCTGCACCTTGTCGAACTGCGCCTGGCTGACCAGCGGGCCGATATGGCGACCCGGTTCGTGGGCCGAGGCGACAGCGGTTTTCTGCGCCGTCTCGGCGGCGATTTCGACGGCCTGATCATAGATCGACCGTTCCACCAGCATCCGGGTCGGCGCGTTGCAGGACTGGCCGGTGTTGTTGAAGCAATGCATCGCCCCGCGCCGCACCGCCTTTTCATCGGCATCGGCAAAGACGATGTTGGCGCCCTTGCCGCCCAGTTCCAGATGCACCTTCTTCAGCGTTTCGGCGGCGTTCTTGCTGATGGCTATGCCTGCGCGGGTGGAGCCGGTGAAGCTGACCATGTCCACATCCGGGTGGCCGGAAAGCTGCGTGCCCACACCCGGCCCGTCGCCATTGACCAGGTTGAAGACACCCTTGGGCACGCCGGCCTCGTCCAGGATCTCTGCAAACAGGAGCGAGGAAAGCGGCGCGATTTCCGAGGGCTTCAGCACCATCGTGCAGCCCGCCAGCAGCGCCGGGATGACCTTCAGCGTGACCTGGTTCATCGGCCAGTTCCACGGCGTGATCAGCGCGCAGACGCCGACGGCTTCCTTGATGATCCGGTCCTCGGGCGCGTGATCACCAAGGGGTGCCACGAATTCCACCTGTTCGAAGGCGCGGATGAAGTTCTTGATATGGCCGATGCCGGCACCGGTCTGGCTGGACAGCGCCATGTCGATCGGCGCGCCCATTTCCATCGATATCGCCTTGCCCATGTCCTCGGCGCGGGCCTTGTAGACGTCATAGATGCGCTGGACGAGGGCCAGACGCTCGGCCGGGTCTGAATGCATGAAAGCCGGCAGTGCGGCCTTTGCGGCGGCGACGGCGGCATCGGTATCGGCCTGACCGCCCAGCGAGATCACCGCGCAGGGTTCCTCGGTCGAGGGGTCGATGACGTTGAAGTCGGTGCCGGCGCGCGGGTTCACCCAGGCGCCGTTGATGTAGAACTGGCGTTTGTCGAGCATTGGAGCCTCCCGAATACGATTTGGCCGCACAGTGTCACTCAGTGCCGGAAGCTGCAAGGGGATCGGGGGTCACTGCCGGGCTGCCGGGTGGCCGGGCCCCCAGACAAGCGCCGCGTCACGGGCGATCAGGCGGGCTTCGGCGCGGGTCAGGCGCGCGCGGGCGGCCTGGGTGTCGCCGCCATGTTCGCGCAAGGCACGCCGCCAGAGTTTCAGCGCCGAGGCCGCGCTCCAGGGTAGGGCGGCCTGATGCAGCCAGGCGCGCAGATCGGCCGGCAGGCGGTCGAAGGCGGGCATGGGCGTGTGGCGGCGGCGTTTCAGGCGTGTGGCGGTGTTCGTCATGGCAGTTGGGGGCAGGGGGGCGCTGCCCCCCTCGGGCCTGTCGGCCCTCACCCCCCCCGGGATATTTGAGGACAGACGATGGGGGCGGTCAGGCGGCGCGCTGTCTGCCCCAGGCGGGGAAGGGATCGGGCAGGGTTTTCCAGGCTTCCGGCGTGAAGCCCTCGGCCGGCAGCAGGCAGGCATCGAGGCGGGCGCGCAGCGCGCCTTCCTCCATGCCGGCGCCGATGAAGACCAGTTCCTGGCGGCGGTCGCCCCATGGTTCGATCCAGTGTTCGCGCATCTTTTGCTGCATGTCGGGGTCTTGTGGCCAGCGGTCCTGCGGCACGGCGGCCCACCAGCCGCCCAGCGGCGTGACCGAGGAGATGGCGCCGGCGAGGCTGAATTCGGCCACCCAGTTGGGCCGCGTGGCCAGCCAGAAATGCCCCTTGGCGCGGATCACCCCGGGCAGCGGGCCGTTGAGCAGGTCATGGATCTTTTGCGGGTCGAAGGGGCGGCGAGCGCGGTAGACGAAGCTGGAGATCCCGTATTCCTCGGTCTCTGGCGTGTGGTCGGCGAAGCCATAAAGTTCCTTGGCCCAGAGCGGGTGTTCATGGGCGCGGTCGAAGTCGAAGAGCCCGGTGTCGAAGATCGAGGCGGCCGGCACGCGCGAGAAATCGGCCTCGATCAGGCGCGCGTCGCCATTAAGCGCGCGGATGATCTTGCGTGCGGCATCGGTGCGTTCCGGGCCGGCCTCGGTCACCTTGTTCAGCACCACCACATCGGCGAATTCGATCTGTTCGGTCAGCAGGGAGACCAGGGTGCGCACATCATCCTCGCCCAGTGATTCGCCGCGGTCGGACAGGAAGTCATGGCTGGAGAAATCCTGCAGCAGGTTGAACGCATCGACGACCGTGACCATCGTGTCCAGCCGCGCCAGATCCGACAGGCTGTTGCCGTTCTCATCGCGGAAATCGAAGGTGGCGGCCACGGGCAGGGGTTCGGATATGCCCGTCGATTCGATCAGCAGGTAGTCGAAGCGCCCCTCTGCCGCCAGGCGCCGCACCTCGGTCAGCAGGTCGTCGCGCAGGGTGCAGCAGATGCAGCCGTTGGACATTTCCACCAGTTTTTCCTCGCCGCGCTTCAGGTCCACGCCGGCCTGCACCAGATCGGCGTCGATATTGACCTCGGACATGTCATTCACGATGACCGCCACGCGCCGCCCCTCGCGGTTGTTCAGTACATGGTTCAGCAGTGTCGTCTTGCCCGCGCCCAGGAAGCCCGACAGCACGGTGACGGGCAGCCGGGTGTCATTGGTCTGATCATCGCGCATGGGGGCCTCCGGTGATGGGATGAGGTAGAATTAGTTATACTATAACATTACGCAAGGGTGCGTGCGACGGTTTCCGGCTGGTTTCCGCCTGATCGCGCGTTTTTGTGGCGCTGGTGCCGCGTGGGGCGGTGCAAGGCGCATGAAGGCGCGTTATATGGACCTCATGATGCAACGTCGTTTTCTTCTTCAATGCGGTGCCGGGGCGCTGGCGGTGTCGGCCGGGGTGACCTGGGCGGCGCCGGCCGCCGCGCAGCGCCTGTCGCTTGCCGAGATCTCGCGCTATTTCAACAGCTTCGAGACGGCACAGGGCAGTTTCACCCAGGTGAACCCTGATGGCACGTTGACCACGGGCCGGCTGCTGATCCATCGGCCGGGGCGGGTGCGTTTCGAATACGATCCGCCGGACCCGAACCTTGTTCTGGCGGCCGGTGGGTCGGTCAATGTGTTTGATGCGCGGTCGAATCAGGGGCCCAGCGTCTATCCATTGCGCCGCACACCCCTGAACCTGATCCTGGCGCGGCATGTGGACATGACGCAGGATCGCATGGTGGTGGAGCATCGCACGGACGGGCCGACCACGGTGGTGGTTGCGCAGGACCCCGAGCACCCGGAGTACGGCAATATCCAGCTGGTTTTCAGCGCCGATCCCACCGAGTTGCGGCAATGGATCATCACCGATGACATGGGCCGGGAAACCACGGTGATCCTGGGGGGGCTGGAACATGACGTCAGCGTGCCCGCCGGCAGTTTCAGCGTTGACCTGGAAGTCCAGCGCCGAGGGGGGATCGCCGGGCAGTAGCGGGCGAACCCGGGACCGCGCGGGCCCGGGTTC
>SKHK01000286.1 GCA_007117005.1 Paracoccaceae bacterium | reverse complement strand
TGCCTCTGTCACGCGGCGCGCCGCCCGGCGGAAACCGAGAGCGGAAACACCTTTGCCGGGTTCAACAGCCAGCGCGGATCGAACACATCCTTCACCCGCATCTGCGCCTCCATATCCTCGGGCGCGAACTGCACCCCCATCAGGTCACGCTTTTCCACACCCACACCATGCTCGCCGGTCAGGCAGCCCCCTACCTCGACGCACAGCGTCAGGATCTCGGCGCCCAGCGCCTCGCAGCGCTCCAGATCGCCGGGCTTGTTGGCGTCGAACAGGATCAGCGGGTGCATGTTGCCGTCGCCGGCGTGAAACACATTCGCCACCTCCAGCCCATGCGCGCGGCCCATCTCGGCGATGCGGCGCAAGACCTGCGGCAGGCTGGACACCGGGATAGTGCCGTCCAGGCAAATGTAGTCGTTGATCTGCCCCATCGCGCCAAAGGCGGATTTGCGCCCCAGCCAGATGCGCGCGGCCTCGGCCTCCGACCGGCTTTCACGAAATTCGACCGGGTCATGCCGCATGGCGATCTGCCGGATCAGACCCAGCTGCGCGTCGATCTCCTCGGCCGCGCCCTCGACCTCGACGATCAGCAGCGCCTCGCAATCGGGATAGCCCGCGCCGGCAAAAGCCTCGGTCGCGCGGATGCAGGGCCGGTCCATGAATTCGATCGCCACCGGCAGGATGCCCGCGCGGATGATATCGGCAACGCAGGCGCCAGCCACCTCGCTGCTGTCAAAGCCGATCAGCACAGGCCGCGCCCCCTCTGGCCGGGGCAGCACGCGCAGCCAGGCCTCGGTCACCACGCCAAGCTGCCCCTCGGACCCGCAGACCACGCCCAGCAGGTCATAGCCCGGGGCGTCGTGATACGGCCCGCCCAGCGTGACCACGGTGCCATCCATCATCACCATCGTCACGCCCAGCAGGTTGTTCGTCGTCACCCCGTATTTCAGGCAATGCGCCCCGCCCGAATTCATCGCGATATTGCCGGCGATGGCGCAGGCAAGCTGGCTGGACGGGTCCGGCGCGTAAAAGAACCCCTCGCCCTCGACCGCTGCAGTCACGGCCTGGTTGGTGATCCCGGCCTGCACATGCACGCACCGGTTGGGCAGATCGACGGCCAGCACGTCGCGCAGCCGCGCCACGCCCAGCACCACGCAGTCGGCGGTGGGCATCGCGCCCCCGGCCAGCGAGGTGCCCGCCCCGCGCGGCACCACCGGCACACCCTCCTCGTGGCAGATGCGCAGGACGGCGGCGACCTCTTCGGTGCTGCGCGGCAGGGTCACGGCCAGCGGCGGGCAGCGATAGGCGGTCAGCGCGTCGCATTCATAGGCGCGGGTTTCATGCGGGTCATGGATCACCGCCTCGCCGGGCAGCGCGGCCTGCAGGCGGGCCACGATATGGGGGCGCCGGTCCAGCACGGCGGGGTCGGGTTCCGGCATCTGCATGATGTGCCCTCCTGATCGTCAAGGCCGCCAGTATAGCCGAACACACAGACCAACCAAGCACCGGATTGCCGCGGGCGTCTATCGGCGGACCGCCAGCAGCAGGATGACGGCGCCCACCACGGCGGCGACAATCTGTTCCAGCCGGACCCTGATCTGCAGCCCCAGCAGCCCGACGACATAGGCCGCCACCACTGCGCCCACCGCGCCCAGCACGATCGCCAGCGCCATGTTGCGCCCGCTGCGCGACAGCCGGGCCATCACCCATCCGACACCGCCGCCCACCAGCACCGCCACAATCAGCTCCATGCCGTTCTCCTGCATCATCCGGCCGCCACGATAGGGCTTGGGCAACCGCCCTGCAACCGCCGCGCAACCACCCGGCCACCCCATTCAACCCGGCCGCAGTCCATGGTTCATCAGCCAGTCGGCAAAAACCTCGCTGCCCCGGCCGCGCCGTTTGCTGCGGGCCACCAGATAAAAACCGTCCGGCACGGCCAGCGCCGGCAGCCCGGCCGCAACCAACCGGCCCTCGGCGCGCAGCGCGCCGGTGATGGACCGCCAGCCCAGCATCATCCCATGCCCCTCCAGCGCCGCCTGGGTGGCCTGCACATAGTTGGTGAAGGCCTGCCCCTCGCGCCGCACCGGGGGCTGGCCGGTGGCGCGCAGATAGGCGGCCCAGGACAGCCAGGACGCCTCGTCCGAGCGCACATGCAGAAGCGACACGCCGTCAGGGGATGCCACGCCGCCAAGCCGCGCGCGCAGCGCGGGCGTGCAGACTGGCTCCACCACCTCGCCGAAAAGCGGGTGCACGATGCCGTCGGTCCACCGTCCGTGGCCGTAGCGGATGGCCAGGTCCACCCCCTCGGACAGGGCCGGGGCGCCGGTGGGGGTGGTCATCACATTGACCAGCATCGTCGGATGCGCGCGGTAAAAGGCCGAAAGCTGCGGCATCAGCCAATAGGTCGCCACACCCACCGAACAGGCCACCGTCACCGTGCCGTCATGGCCCGTCTGCGCCGCGCGCAGCCCCTCCAGCGCCTGCGCAATCCGGCCCAGCCCGTCCCGGATCGCATGGGCCAGGGTCTCGCCCGCCTCGGTCGGCCGGGCGGGCCGGCGGCCGCGGTCCAGGAGCGGCTGGCCCAGATGCTCCTCCAGTTGCCGCACGGCCTGGCTGACGGCGGGCTGGGTGACGTTCAATTCCGCCGCCGCGGCCTGCACCGACCCGCTGCGCACGACGGCGGCAAAGACGGTCAGCAGGCGAAGAGGCGGCAGCGGATACGACATAGGTTAATCTAGCGCTTATATTTCTTTCAGGGCAATCGACATTTTTTCTGCGCATGCACGGGTCTAGATTCTGGTGGCTATAGCCGCGCGAGGATGGAGGCAGATAATGGACGCAGCGCTGATCGAAGCCGGGAAAGACCCCGTGGCGGATGCCGTCATGCCGGGCGAAACGGGGCTGGACCTGATCCTGCCCGATGGCAGCCTTGCCTATTTCAACTACTGGTGGCTGCGCGACAATTGCCCGCGTTCCTTTGATGCGCAGACGCGCGAGCGGGTGTTCGACATCTTCCACCACGGCGCCACCCCGCGCCCGGCCCATGCGCGGCTGGAAGGCGGCGCGCTGGTGATCGACTGGACGGGCGAGGATCACCGCTCGCATTACCCGCTCGCCATGCTGCAGGCCTATGCGCAGGGCCAGCCGCGCCCGGACCCGGCCGATCTGCCGCGCCGGCCCTGGTTCGCCGATCATTACCACGCGCTGACGCGTGTATCGCATGCCGGGCTGATCGACAGCGCCGCCGAACGCCGCCGCTGGATGGAGGCGCTGCTGACGGAAGGCCTCGCCATCGTTACCGGCATGCCCGACACCGACGCCGCGCTGACCGACACGGCCGAACTGATCGGCACCATCCGCCCCAGCTTTTTCGGCGCCTATTTCGACGTGCGCACGCATATCAAGCCCACCAATCTGGCCTATACCGCCAGCGCGCTGGAGCTGCACACCGACGTCCCGGCCGAGGAGCTGGCACCGGGCATCCAGTTCCTGCACTGCCGCGCCAACAGCGTGCAGGGCGGGCTGAACCTGTTTCTGGACGGCACCGCCGTGGCCAATGACCTGCGCGCCGCGGACCCCGAGGCGTTCCGGCTGCTGGCCGAGACCGAGATCCCGTTTTACAAGGAGCATGACGATATCGACATGCGCGCCCGCCAGCGGGTGATCGAACTGGACCGGCACGGGCAGGTGTCCGGCGTCACCATCAGCCAGCACATGGCCGATATCTTCGATCTGCCGCAAAGGGTGCTGGACAGCTACTACCCGGCCTTTGTACGCTTCGGCCGCATGCTGCAGGACCCGAAATATGTCATGCGCTTCACCCTGCGGGCGGGCGAGTGCATCACCTTCGACAACCACCGCATCGTGCACGGGCGCGAGGCCTATTCCGCCACCAGCGGCGAGCGTTATCTGCGCGGCACCTATACCGACCGGGGCGAATTGCGCGGCAAGTATCGCGCGCTGGTATCAGAAGGGCGGTTCAAGTGAAGGATATCGACGACAGCCGCACGGAACAGGCGCTGCGCACCGATCTGGCGGCGGCCTTCCGGTTGGCCGCACGTTTCGGCTGGCACGAATCGGTGGGCAACCATTTCAGCGCGGCGGTGTCCGATGACGGGCGGCGGTTCCTGATGAACCCGAAATGGCGGCATTTCTCGGCCATCCGCGCCTCGGACCTCTTGCTGCTGGACGCGGATGATGCGTCGGTCATGGACGGGCCCGACGCGCCCGATGCATCGGCCTGGACGATCCACGGCACGCTGCACCGCGCGCGCCCGGATGTGCGGGTTGTGCTGCATCTGCACCCGCCGCACGCCACCGCGCTGGCCGCGCTGGCCGATCCGTCCCTGCCGCCGATCGACATGAACACCGCGCGCTTCTGGGGCGATCTGGCCATCGACCCCGATTGCGGCGGCATCGCCGATGACGCGGCAGAGGGCGAACATATCGCCGCCGCGCTGGGCGACTGTTCGACGCTGCTGATGGCCAATCACGGCATCACCACCACCGGCGCCAGTGTGGCCCGGGCTTTCGAGAGCATGTATTTCTTTGAAAAAGCCGCGCAGACCGTGCTGCTGGCCCGCGCCACCGGGCAGCCGCTGAAGGTGATGACGCCGGATGTGGCCGCGAACACGGCCAAGGGCTGGAAGGCCTATGCCGGTATGGCTGATGCGCATTTCGACCATCTGAAATCGGTGCTGGACCGCGAAGAGCCGGATTACCGCGACTGACCCCGCGCCGGGCATCACATCAAGGAACCCCGCACCGGCGGGGCAGGAGCATATCATGAAAACGGGATTCATCGGGCTGGGCAATGTCGGCGGCAAGCTGGCGGGCAGCCTGTTGCGCAACGGGATCGAACTGAGCGTGCATGATCTGGACGCGGGCCTGGTGGGGGGCTTCACCGCCCGCGGCGCCCGCGATGGCGGCAGCCCGGCGGCGCTGATGCGCGATTGCGAGGTGGTCATCACCTGCCTGCCCTCGCCCGCCGCATCGGCCGCGGTGATGGACCAGATGCTGCCGGAAATGGGGCCGGGCAAGATCTGGATCGAGATGTCGACCACCGACGCCGACGAGATCACCCGCCTGGCCGCGGCGGTGGCGGAAACCGGCGGCATGGCGGTTGAATGCCCGGTCTCTGGCGGTTGCCACCGGGCCGACACCGCCAATATCTCCATCTTCGCGGGCGGCCCGCGCCCGGCGGTGGAGGCCGTGCTGCCGCTTCTGAAACGCATGGGCCGGCGCATCCTGCACACCGGCGATCTGGGCACGGCCTCGAAGCTGAAGGTGATGACCAACTACCTGGCCAATGTGCATCTGGTCGCGCTGTGCGAGGCGCTGACCACCATGAAGGCCGCCGGGCTGGACATGGCCACCACATACGAGGCGATCCGGATTTCCTCTGGCACCTCCTTCGTGCATGAGACGGAAAGCCAGCTTATCCTGTCGGGCTCGCGCGATGTGAATTTCACCATGGACCTGATCCAGAAGGATATCGGGCTTTTCCAGAAACTCGCCGATACCCATGGCGTGCCGCTTGAAATCTCGCCGCTGGTCATCGACATCATGTCCGACGGGCAGCGCCGCCTGGGTGAGCGCGCGCAGTCCGACCGGATCATCGAGCGGCTGGAACAGGCCACCGGGCTGAGCGTGCTGGCTGATGGCTTTCCCACCGTGCTGGTCGATGATGAACCAGAGGAAGAGGGGTATGAGGTCACGCGCCCCGGAACCGCAGGGATAGCCGCGCAATGACAATGGACACCGAACGCCATTATGTCGGCGGGGCCTGGGTGGCGCCGCTGAGCAGCAAGACCATGCCGATCATGAACCCGGCCAGTGACACGCGCATCGGCACGCTGGCGCTGGGCGGGGCGTCGGATGTGGACCGCGCGGTGGCCGCGGCGGTTCAGGCGTTCGACACATTCGGGCGCTGGCCAAAGGCCGACCGCCTGGCGCTGTTGCGCCGCATCCGTGACCTGACCCGCGCCCGGCACGAGGATCTGGCGCAGGCCATCAGCACCGAGATGGGCGCGCCGATCACCATGGCGCGCGAGATGCAGGCAGAGGCCGGGATCGGCCATGCCGACGGGTTCATCGAGGCGCTGGAGGGGCAGGCGGAACGCTGGACCCTGCCCAATGGCGACACGCTGCTGCGCGAGCCCATCGGGCCGGTGGGGCTGATCACGCCCTGGAACTGGCCGATCAACCAGATCGCCCTGAAGGTGCTGCCGGCGCTGGCCACCGGCTGCCCGGCGATCCTGAAGCCCTCTGAGCATACGCCGCTGTCGGCCGTGATCTACGCGCAGATCCTGCACGAGGCCGGCGTGCCACCCGGCGCCTTTGCCCTGATCCACGGCACCGGGCCGGATGTGGGCGACGCGCTGGCCCGGCATCCGGGGCTGACGATGGTGTCCTTCACCGGCTCCACCCGCGCCGGCACCTCGGTCAGCAAATCCGCCGCCGACACGGTCAAACGCGTGACGCTGGAACTGGGCGGCAAGTCGCCCAATCTGGTCTTTGCCGATTGCGGCGAGGCGCTGGAAGCGCGCGTGCAGGCCTCGGTCGCCGAGTGCTTTCTGAACACCGGCCAGTCCTGCGATGCGCCCACGCGGATGATCGTCGAGCGCGCCTGCTATGACCGGGTGGTGGATATCGCCCGCGCGGCGGCGGAAGCGACAAAGGTGGGCGATCCGGTGCAGGAGGGCGACCATATCGGCCCGCTGTTCGACCGTATCCAGTGGGACCGGGTGCAGGAAAAGATCACCCGCGGGATTGACGAGGGCGCGCGACCGGTCGCCGGCGGGCCCGGCCGGCCGCCGGAAATGAACACCGGCTGGTATGTGCGCCCCACGGTCTTTGCCGATGTGACGAACAACATGACCATCGCGCGGGAGGAAATCTTCGGCCCGGTGCTGTCGATCATCCCCGCCGCGGACGAGGACGAGGCCATCGCCATCGCCAATGACACGCCTTACGGGCTGGCCGCCTATATCCAGACCGGCGACCGGGACCGCGCGGAACGCGTGGCCGCGCGGCTGCGGGCGGGGTCGGTGCATGTGAACGGCGGCGGGATGGAATGGGGCACGCCGTTCGGGGGCTACAAGGCATCCGGGAACGGGCGCGAGGGCGGCATCATGGGGCTGGAGGACTATCAGGAAGTCAAGAGCCTGCATTTCGGCTGAAGCCCCCGAAAGCACTCCGAAACCCTACCCGCACGCCGGGCCACCCCATTGCGCCCGATGCGGGGCTGTTGCACCATGACGGTGCGCGGGCGTTCCGGGGGCAGGGTGCATGGTTGAAATCAGGAATACGGCCCTGCCGGATGTGCTGCTGCTGGTGCCGCGCCGCTTCGGCGACGATCGCGGCTGGTTAAGCGAAAGCTGGAACCGGAAGACCCTGCGCGCCGCCGGTCTGGACCTGCCGGAATTCGTTCAGGACAACCATTCGCTCAGCCATCGGCCCGGCACCGTGCGCGGCCTGCATTATCAGGCCCCGCCCCATGCGCAGGGAAAGCTGGTGCGCTGCGGGCGCGGGCGGCTGTGGGATGTGGCGGTCGATGGCAGGCGCGGCTCGCCGACATACGGCCAGTGGGCGGGCGCGGAACTGAGTGCCGAAAACGGCCACCAGCTATGGATCCCGGCGGGGTTCCTGCACGGTTTCGTGTCGCTGGAGCCGGATACCGAGATCCTGTACAAATGCACCGATCATTACGCACCGGCATACGATGGCGCGGTGCGCTTCGATACGCTGGGTATCGACTGGCGCATCGATCCGGCAAGCGCGGCGCTGTCACCAAAGGATGCGGCGGCGCCGGCATTCGGTGACTGGACCTCGCCCTTCGTTTGGGAGGGGGCATGAAGCTTCTGGTCACGGGTGGCGCGGGCTTCATCGGCTCGGCGGTGGTGCGGCAGGCGGTGGCGGCAGGCCACGCGGTGGTCAATGTCGATTGCCTGACCTATGCCGCCTGCCTGGAGAATGTGGCCTCTGTCGCCGCCTCGCCCCTTTACGCGTTCGAACAGGCCGATATCCGCGATGCCGCCGCCCTTGCGCGCATCTTTAATGACCACCGGCCCGATGCGGTGATGCATCTGGCCGCCGAATCCCATGTCGACCGCTCCATCGACGGGCCGGGCGCGTTCATCGAGACGAATGTCACCGGCACCTACACCCTGCTGCAGGCCGCCCGCGCGCATTGGGAAGGTGCAGGCCGCCCCGAGGATTTCCGCTTTCACCATATCAGCACGGACGAGGTATTCGGCAGCCTGAGCCCCGACCCGGCCGACAAGTTCACCGAAACCACCGCCTACGACCCGCGCAGCCCCTATTCGGCCAGCAAGGCCGCCAGCGACCATCTGGTGCGCGCCTGGCATCACACCTACGGGTTGCCGGTGGTGCTGTCGAACTGTTCGAACAATTACGGCCCCTATCATTTCCCCGAAAAGCTGATCCCGGTGGTGATTCTGGCCGCGCTGCACGACCGGCCCATTCCGGTCTACGGCGCGGGCGAGAATGTGCGCGACTGGCTGTTCGTCGAGGATCACGCCGATGCGCTGCTGACGGTGCTGGCGCGCGGGCAGGTGGGGCGCAGCTACAATATCGGCGGCGAGAACGAGGCGAAGAACATCGACCTGGTGCGCATGATCTGCGCGCTGATGGACGAAATGCGGACCCAGGGCGCCCCGCATGACCGGCTGATCCGTTTTGTGCCCGACCGGCCGGGCCATGACCTGCGCTATGCCATCGACCCCGCACGGATACGGGCGGAACTGGGCTGGCGCCCCTCTGTCACGTTGCAGGAGGGGCTGCGCCGCACCGTGCGCTGGTATCTGGACAACGAAGCCTGGTGGCGCCCGCTGATGGACCGTCAGGGCGTGGGGCAGCGGCTGGGGGGTGCGGGATGAACCTGCTGGTTTTCGGTCAGACCGGGCAGGTGGCGCGGGAACTGGCGCGCCAGGCGCCGCAGGCGCGCGCGCTTGGACGCGGCATGGCCGATCTTTCGGACCCGGCGGGGTGCGCCGCGGCCATTCACAGCCATCGCCCGCGCGCCGTGATCAACGCCGCCGCCTGGACCGCCGTTGACCGCGCCGAGACCGAGGAAGCCGCCGCGACCGTGGTCAATGGTGACGCCCCCGCCGCGATGGCCCAGGCCTGCGCCGATCTGGGCATTCCCTTCGTTCATCTCTCTACCGATTATGTCTTTGACGGCGCGGGCAGCGCGCCTTTTGCACCGGATCACCCCACGGCCCCGCTGGGCGCCTATGGCCGGTCGAAACTGCGGGGCGAGGAAGGGGTGCGCGCGGCCGGCGGGGTGCATGCGATCCTGCGCACAAGCTGGGTATTTTCAGCCCATGGCAACAATTTCGTCAAGACCATGCTGCGCCTGGGCGCGGAACGGGACCAGATCAGCGTCGTCGCCGACCAGATCGGCGGGCCGACCCCGGCCAGCGCCATCGCCACGGCCTGCCTGTCCATTGCCCGCACGCTGGGTGACAGGCCGGACCTGTCCGGCACCTGTCATTTCAGCGGCGCGCCGGACGTCAGCTGGGCCGATTTTGCCCGTGCCATCATGAACCGGGCGGGACTGCTCTGCATCGTCACCGATATCCCCACCAGCGCCTACCCCACCCCGGCACGCCGCCCGCTGAACAGCCGGCTGGACTGCAACAGCCTGGCCCGCTTCGGCCTGACGCGACCGTCCTGGAAAGACGGTCTGGCGCAGGTGTTGTCCGAGCTTGGAGAACCGACATGACACAGCGCAAGGGCATCATCCTGGCCGGGGGTTCAGGCACAAGGCTGCACCCGATCACCCGGGGCGTGTCCAAGCAGTTGCTGCCGGTCTATGACAAGCCGATGATCTATTACCCGCTCAGCGTCCTGATGCTGGCCGGTATCCGCGAGATTGCCATCATCACGACCCCGCATGATCAGGACCAGTTCCGCCGCGCGCTGGGCGACGGGTCGCAATGGGGGCTGGCGTTCAGCTATATCACCCAGCCCTCGCCCGACGGGCTGGCGCAGGCCTTCATCCTGGCCGAGGATTTTCTGGCCGGCGCGCCCTCGGTGCTGGTGCTGGGTGACAACCTGTTCTTCGGCGACGGGCTGATGGCGCTGCTGGACGAGGCCGATGCGCATGGCGCTGGCGCGACCGTCTTCGGCTACCACGTCGCCGACCCGCAGCGCTATGGCGTGGTGGGCCATGACCGCGAGGGGCGGGTGACGACGATCATCGAAAAGCCGTCAGAGCCGCCGTCCAGCTATGCGGTGACGGGGCTTTACTTTGTCGATGCCACGGCGCCGGCGCGCGCCCGCGCCATCACCCCCTCGGCGCGCGGCGAGGTAGAGATCGTGGACCTGCTGCAAAGCTACCTGCGCGAGGGCACGCTGGCGGTGAAACGCATGGGCCGGGGCTATGCCTGGCTGGATACCGGCACCCATCAAAGCCTTCTGGATGCAGGGAATTTCGTGCGTACGCTGCAGGTGCGTCAGGGCATGCTGGTTGGCAGCCCCGAAGAGATCGCCTTTACCAACGGCTGGATCGACCGGGACGCCCTGGACGCGCTGACCGCATCCATGGCCAAGACGGATTACGGCGCGCATCTGACCCGGCTGGCCGGCGAGACCCTCCCGCCCGGGCCGTGAGGCGCCACGGCGCGGGGCTGGCGTCGGGGTCTTGCCTGCGGCGGCGCCATGCCCCTTCATGTGATGCCCGTCACGTCACGAGCGATCCGTCCCGCCCGCTATCGCCCTGCGCGCCGCTTCGCGCTGCGCAGCAACATCCTCGGGCATGGGCTTGCCGGTCTCGGTGGCGCGGATGACCATCCAGTCGGTGTCGGCCAGGAAACGGCGCGCGGCGATGGCGTCACGGGCGCGCTGCGCGGCTTCCGCATCGGCGGCCAGGTCTTCGGCGGTCTTGACGATCAGCGGCATCAGGCGTCCTCCTGCGCGGGCTTGCGGGCGGCGGGAATGGTCACATCGCCGCTCGCGTTCTCGATGGTCCACGGGCTTTCCGGCTGCTCGTCGGCGGCGGTGGCGCCCAGCCGCACCAG
>SKHK01000070.1 GCA_007117005.1 Paracoccaceae bacterium | reverse complement strand
TCCAGCGCCTGCAGCGTCTCCACGTCCAGATCGTTGGTCGGCTCGTCCAAGAGCAGCACATTCCCGCCCGAGCGCAACAGCTTGGCCATATGCACCCGGTTGCGCTCGCCCCCCGAAAGCAGGCCGACCTTCTTCTGCTGATCCCCGCCCTTGAAGTTGAAGGCGCTGCAATAGGCGCGGGAATTCATCGTGGCGTCGCCCAGTTCCAGCACCTCCAGCCCGTCAGAGACCTCTTCCCAGACGGTCTTTCCCGGGTCCAGCGCGTCGCGCGACTGATCGACATAAGCCAGCGAGACCGTGTCGCCATGCTCGACCGTCCCGGCATCGGGGCTTTCCTGACCGGTCAACATGCGGAAAAGCGTGGTTTTCCCCGCGCCGTTGGGGCCGATCACGCCGACAATGCCGCCGGGCGGCAGCGAAAACGACAGATCCTCGACCAGCAGCTTGTCGCCCATGGCCTTTTTCAGCCCCTCCACCTCGATCACCTTTGCCCCCAGGCGCGGACCGTTGGGGATGATGATCTGGGCGTTCGACAGCTTTTCCCGCTCTGACTGGCCGGCGAGTTGCTCATAGGCCTGGATGCGGGCCTTGGATTTCGCCTGCCGGGCCTTGGCGCCGGCGCGAATCCATTCCAGTTCGCGCTCCAGCGTCTTCTGCTTGGCCTTGTCCTCGCGCGCTTCCTGCGCCAGCCGCTTTGCCTTCTGCTCCAGCCAGGCGGAATAGTTCCCCTCGTAGGGGATGCCCCGGCCGCGGTCCAGTTCCAGGATCCAGCTGGTGATATCATCCAGGAAATAGCGGTCATGGGTGACGATCAGGATGGTGCCCTTGTAGTCGATCAGATGGTTCTGCAACCAGGCGACCGTCTCGGCGTCCAGGTGGTTGGTGGGCTCGTCAAGCAGCAGCATGTCGGGCGCTTCCAGAAGCAGCTTGCACAGCGCCACGCGGCGTTTCTCCCCGCCCGACAGCGTGGTGACATCGGCATCATCGGGCGGGCAGCGCAGCGCCTCCATCGCCACATCGACCTGCGCGTCCAGATCCCACAGGTTCTCGGCATCGATCTGGTCCTGCAGGGCGGCCATCTCCTCGGCGGTCTCGTCGGAATAGTTCATGGCCAGCTCGTTGTAGCGCTCCAGCTTGGCCTGCTTTTCCTTGACGCCCTCCATGACATTGCCGCGCACGTCCAGGGCCGGGTCCAGTTCCGGCTCCTGCGGCAGGTAACCGACCTTGGCGCCCTTGGCGGCCCAGGCCTCGCCCGTAAAGTCCTTGTCGATGCCGGCCATGATGCGCAGCAGCGTGGATTTGCCCGCGCCGTTGACGCCCACAACGCCGATCTTGACCCCGGGCAGAAAGTTCAGCCGGATGTTTTCAAAGCATTTCTTGCCACCGGGATAGGTCTTTGACACGCCATCCATATGGTAAACGAACTGGTAAGAGGCCATGGGCTATCATTCCACTGCAAGGGGGTTGGCTGACCCCTACACCGGGCCGGGTGCGCGTTTCAAGCGATGCGTTTCAAGCAAACCGGGGCGGATAGGGGCTTTTCGCGGTGCGGCGGCTTGGCCATACTGCGCGCGGAAGAGATGTGTTCGAGAGGGGTTTCATGGATCAGGTAGCGTTGAGTGGCGGCAGCATCGTGCTGCTGCTGGTGGCGGCTTTCGTCATTCTGTCGATCTTTCTGGGCGTGCGGATCGTGCCGCAGTCGGACAAGTTCGTGGTCGAACGCTTCGGCCGGCTGCAAAAGGTGCTGGGGCCGGGGATCAACCTGATCGTGCCCTTCATCGACACGGTGGCGCACAAGGTTTCGGTACTGGAGCGGCAGTTGCCCAACAGCCAGCAGGACGCCATCACCAAGGACAACGTGCTGGTCCAGGTGGAAACCAGCGTCTTCTACCGGATCATGGCACCGGAAAAGACGGTCTACCGCATCCGCGACGTGGACCCGGCGATCGCCACCACCGTGGCCGGGATCGTTCGGTCGGAAATCGGCTCGATGGAGCTGGACGAGGTGCAGTTCAACCGCGCCCGGCTGACCGAGCGGATCCGCGACAGCCTGGCCGATGTGGTCGATGACTGGGGCATCGTGGTGACGCGGGCGGAACTGCTGGACGTCAACCTGGACGAGGCGACACGTGCCGCGATGCTGCAGCAGCTGAACGCCGAACGCGCGCGCCGCGCCCAGGTGACCGAGGCCGAGGGCCTGAAGCGCGCGGTGGAGCTGAAGGCCGATGGCGACCTTTACGCCGCCGAGCAGGAGGCCAAGGCGCGCCGCGTTCTGGCCGATGCCGAGGCCTATGCGACCGGCGTGATCGCCACGGCGATTGCCGATAACGGGCTGGAGGCCGCGCAGTATCAGGTCGCGCTGAAACAGGTGGAGGCGCTGACCAAGGTGGGCGAGGGCGATGGCAAACAGACCATCGTGGTACCGGCGCAGGCGCTTGACGCCTTTGGCGACGCGTTCCGCATGCTGCGGGGCCGTGGCGGGGGCGGCGCGTGATGTGGGCCACCTGGTGGGTCTGGGTTGCCGGCGGGATGGCGGTGGCAATCCTGGAGGTTGTTCTGCCCGGCTATATCTTCGTCGGTTTCGCCATCGGCGCCGTGCTGACCGGCGCGGTGCTGGGCCTGGACCTGCCCGGCGCCGGGTTCATCGCCGCCAGCCCGGCCAATGCATTGACGGTCTTTGCGGTTCTGTCGCTGCTGGCATGGCTCTCTCTGCGTTTTGCCCTGGGTGTGCGGCGCGGGCAGATCAAGCATTTCGACCGCGATATCAACGAGGATTGACGCCCCGCGAAGGGGGGCGCTGCCCCCCGTCGGCTGCGCCGACTCCCCCCGGAGTATTTGTGGCAAAATGAAGAGGCAGGGCGGTTTACCCTGTCATGAGGTGCGGGCCTTGTATTACGCGCGTCCGAGCGCTAGACGGCGCCCCCTGAAAAGAGTGGCAGGGGACGAACATGGCGCGCAGACGCAAGGGACGGCC
>SKHK01000125.1 GCA_007117005.1 Paracoccaceae bacterium | reverse complement strand
GTGGCGGGGTGATCATGGATCGCCTCTGCCGCGCCTATCTGTTCGACCCGCCCATCCCCCATCACCACCACGCGGTCGGCCAGGTCGAACGCCTCTTCCTGGTCGTGGGTGACGAAGATGGTGGTGGACCCGGTCGCCTTGTGCACATCGCGCAGCCAGCGGCGCAGGTCACGCCGGATGGCGGCATCCAGCGCGCCGAAGGGTTCGTCCAGCAGTAACACCTGCGGTTCGATCGCCAGCGCGCGGCCCAGCGCGACCCGCTGGCGCTGACCGCCCGATAGCTGCGCCGGGTAGCGGTCGGCAAGATGGGCGATCTGCAGGAAGTGCAACAATTCATCGACCCGGGCGGCGATCACTGCCTTGCCCGGCCGCCGGGCACGCGGGCGCACGGTCAGCCCGAAGGCCAGGTTGTCCCGCACGCGCATGTTGGGAAACAGCGCATAGTGCTGGAACACGAAGCCGATGCGCCGGTCCTGTGCGGGCAGTTGCAGCCAGTCGGCGCCATTCACCTGCAGCCGCCCGGTATCCGGCCATTCCAGCCCGGCGATGATCTTCAGCAGCGTCGTCTTGCCTGACCCCGAGGGGCCCAGCAGCGCGACCAGTTCGCCCTTCTCTACCCCCAGGTCGATCCCGTGCAGCACCGGGGTCTGCCCGAAACGCTTGGTCAGTCCTGAAATGCTGATGGTCATGGCAACGGCCCCCGGTTGTGACAGCGGGCAGCTATGCCGTGCTTTTCGCGCCGGCAATATCGCAGGGGCGTCAGGCCGGGCGGGCGGCGGGAACGGGGTTTCCCTGCATGGAGCGTGGCGCGAACGGGTGGCCGGGCGGCGGGCCGGTTGCAGCACGCTGTCCCGGCGCCGGTGGCGGCGGGGGACGCGCGTTCTTATTCGCCGCGCATGCCCTTTTTCCGCCAGCGCCCACAAGACAGGCGGCGCCGGACGGGGATGGCTTGCAATACCGGCCGCAAGCTTCTAGGTGGGGGGCGAGAGGTCGGCGCGGGCAGGCACCTCGCCAACCCGGTCAGGTCCGGAAGGAAGCAGCCGCAACGAGACCCGCCTGGGTCGTGCCCGGCCTCTCACCCATCCAGCAGTGATGCAGCCGAAGCGCGGGGCGCGCCAGTTCGCTGGCGTGACTGGCTGTCAGCGGCGCGGCTTGCGCTTGGGGCTGCCGCCGGATGAGCCATCGCGCGCGGCCCGCGCGGTCTGGGCGGCGGCCATGATCTCCTCGGCGATCTCCTCGGCCTCGTCGGGGTCGAAATCCAGGGGCAGTTCCATTCCCTGTGCCTCGATGTACAGACGTACCATGCCCAGCGTGGTCGGCCCGATCTGCAGATCGGCGGCGATATCGCTTTCCTTGTCGATGCCCATGGCTTGCTCCCCCATGGCTTGCTTCGTTGTCTGGCGCCCCGGCCGTGCGGTCCCGCGCCGGCCCGTTTCGATACGGCAGCGGCGCCGGTGTTTCAAGGTCACGCGCGGCCTTGCATTCGGTCCGACCCGGCGCTAGAGGGATGCGCGAGTGCCGACGTAGCTCAGTTGGTTAGAGCACCAGATTGTGGATCTGGGGGTCCCCCGTTCGAGCCGGGGCGTCGGTACCATTTCCCTCACACAGCTTGTCACGCCGCCATGGCCGGTTTGCGCAGGGCCTGCAGCACCTGCGCGGCAAGCGCGGTGGAATGGCGCCGGGCGCCATGGTCATGAATCATGCCGGTGATGATCAGCTCGTCGGGGCGATAGCGGTCCAGCAGCGCGGACAATTCCCGGTGCAGCGTTTCCGGCGCGCCGGTGGCCGAGACCGAAAGCGCCGCCTGCACCTGCGCCATCGCCGCGGGCGGCACCTGATCGGACAGGTCATGGCTGGGCGGTGGCAGCTTTCCCGGCCGCCCGGTGCGCAGCCGCGCAAAGGCCAGCAACTGCGACGAGCGCAGGAAATGCGCCTCTTCATCGGTATCGGCGGCAAAGACCCCGGCGGCGATCATCGCATGGGGGCGCTCCAGCCGGGGTGAAGGGCGGAAGTCCCGCCGGTATATCGCCAGCGCCTGCTCCAGCATCGCCGGCGCGAAATGCGAGGCGAAGGCAAAGGGCAGGCCCAGATAGGCGGCCAGCTGCGCGCCGAACAGGCTGGAGCCCAGGATCCAGACCGGCACCTGCGTCCCCGCCCCGGGTACCGCGCGCACGGGTTCGGCGCCGTTGGCCGGGGCGTCCAGATAGCCCAGCAACTCCATGACGTCCTGCGGAAAGCTGTCTTCCGGCGCCATGTGCCGGCGCAGGGCGCGCGCGGTGGCCATGTCCGTGCCCGGCGCCCGGCCCAGGCCCAGGTCGATACGCCCCGGATGCAGCGTGGCCAGTGTGCCGAATTGTTCGGCCACCACCAGCGGGGCGTGATTGGGCAGCATGATGCCCCCTGCGCCCAGGCGGATGGCCTGCGTGCCCGCGGCGACATGGGCCAGCACCACGGCCGTTGCGGCGCTGGCGATACCGGGCATGTTGTGATGCTCTGCCAGCCAATAACGGTGATAGCCCAGCGCCTCTGCATGGCGGGCCAGGTCCAGCGTGTTGGCCAGCGCCAGGGCGGCATCGCCGCCTTCCGGCACCGGGGACAGGTCAAGTAGCGAAAACTGCTGCATGGGTCCTCCTTGCCCGGCAAGGATAACGTCGGCACCGCGGCCGGATCAATGCTGCGTGCGGGTTTGCGGGCAGGCCGGTTCTACCACGTCACCTGCCCACGGTCCGCCATTCATGTTGACAGGCCACGCAATTGGCTGTCACCTACACCCATTGCGCCAACTGCGGGGGTCGCTTCCGCAGTCCATGAGCGTGGAAAAAACCGCACGGGGAGAATTCCATGATTTTCGACAAAAACAAAACGTCGCTGCGCCAGCTTCTGATGACAGGGGCCGCTGTGGTGGCTCTGGGCCTGAGTGCTGCGCCGGTCGACGCGGAAACGCTGCGCTGGGCGCGCGTGGCCGATGCGCTGACGCTG
>SKHK01000248.1 GCA_007117005.1 Paracoccaceae bacterium | reverse complement strand
GAAGGAAGGGACTGTGCCGCGCCTGCGGCGCGGCATTTTTTGAGTATTTTCGGCAAGATGAACGGGCAGTCAGCGCCGGGTGATCCGCAGGTGGATCCCGTGGCGGGCGCGCACGGTCAGATGGGCGACGGGTTCCGGTATCCGGTCCGGTAACGGGGCAAGCCGGAAACGGCGGGCAATGAGGGACAGGATCAGCGGCCCCTCGATCATGGCAAAGCCCGCGCCGGTGCAGACGCGCGGGCCGCTGGAGAAGGGGATGAAGCCTTCGCGCGCGGCCTCGCGCCCCTGCGCCGTTTGCCAGCGATGGGGGCAGAAGGCGTCGGGCTCCGACCAGAGGCGTTCATGGCGGCCCAGGTGCCAGGGGCTGATGACGATCTGGGTGCCCGGGTTTAGCGGGCGGTTGCGGAAGGTCTCTGGCCGCGTGGTTTCGCGCACCATCATCGGCACCGGCGGATAGAGGCGCAGCGCCTCGCGAAACACATCCCGCGCCAACCTCAAGCGGTTCGTGGCGGAGAAGTTCGGCGTTGTGCCCAGGACGGTTTCGGCCTCTTCTGACAGCCGGTCCTGCAGGTCCGTGTCCCCGGCGATCAGCCACAGCGTCCAGGCCAGCGCCGAGGCCGAGGTCTCGTGTCCCGCCAGGAAGAAGATCGCCACCTGATCGACCATTTCGGCGGTGTCAAAGGGTTTGCCATCGGCCGGGTCCGGCGTGGTCATGATCTTGGTGGCCAGGTCATCAGGCGCGGTGCCGGCGGCGATCTGATCCGCGCGCGCCTGGGTCATCGCGGTGATCAATGCGCGGACATGGCGCGCCGTGCGCAGGGTCGCGCGGCGGTGAAAGCGGGGAAACCAGCGGGGCAGGGGCAGGAAGGCGGCGAGGTTCAGGATCGGCTGGGTTTCCTGATGCGCGCGGAAGGCGCGGAAGACCGCCGCCGCGGTGGCGTCTGCTATTGGCACGGAAAAGAGCGTGCGAAAGATCACATCCGCCGCCGCGTGGCTCATCGCCTCTTCCACCTCTACCGGGCCTTGCGCGGCGGCACTGTCCAGCCGCGCCAGTGCCGCCTCGCCCGCCGCCAGCATGGCGGGGAAGGTGTCGCGCAGGCGGCCCCCTTCGAACGCCGGGTCGATGATGCGGCGCTGGCGTTCCCATTCCGCCCCGTTGGTGACAAAGACCGACCGGCCCAGCAGCGGCTCCAGCCCCGCACGGATGCGGTTCGATTTCGGAAAATCACCGGGGCGTTCGTTCAGCACCAGCCGCCACAGCGCGGGTTCGTTGATCATGCAGGAGCGGAAGAACGGGGTGCGGAAATCGGCCATCCTGGCGCGGTAGAGCCGTTGTGGCAGGGCCGAGAGGATATCGCGCCGAAAGGCCCGGATCAGGGCGGGCAGGCGGGCCGCGCCCTGCCGGGGCGGGGGTTTGGGGGGCAGGGTCACGCCAACCCGCGGGCGCGGGGCGGGGCGAAGACGCGCGCCTCGCATTGCGGCGAGTTGCGCCGGCCCGCGAAGCGCGCGCGCAGCGTCTGATCGCCGGCGGTGATCTGGAAATAGTCGTAGTCCTGCGGGTTGTCGAAGGCCGAGAGATACTGGAAATGCAGCGCATAGAAGCGCCGGCGCAGCCGCGCCCAGGTCTCGGGCTTCAGCGCCCGGCTGAAGGCGGCGGAAATGACCAGCGGGTTGACCGGCTGCGTTGGCGCGGCGGCGCAGACGGCCACGGGATCGACCAGCCAGAAACAGGCGCCATCGCCCTTTGCCGTCACATCCAGCCAGAACAGACGCGGGTCTGCCGCCAGCTCTTGCAGGTCACGGCGAAAGCTGTCGGCGCGCGGCATGAACCCGTGCAGGGGGATCAGATGGCCCAGCGTCATCATGGCCAGCGGCGGCGCGCCCTGAGGCACCTCGCCGCGCAACACGCGGGCCATCACCGATACCGCCAATGAACAGCCGGTGGAATGGGCGATCAGCAACACCTCGTCCCAGTCCTCGGCCAGGGCGGCGCGGATGCGGCTGGCAAAGGCGTCCAGCCGGGCCTCTGTCTCGGCCGCCCAGGCGCCGTGACCCGCCACGCTGTAGGCGAAATCCTGCAGCATGTAATGCGCCATCAGGCGCCCGTCACTGCGGCGGAACCAGACCAGCAGACCCTGCGCCAGACCCGCCCCGGCCAGGCCCGCGGGCAGATACCACCAGCCGCCGCCCAGCATGGCAGCCCCGGCCAGCAGCGCGCCCGCCAGCCCCAGCGCCAGCAGCATCTGCAGAACCATCACCAGCGTCACATAGACCGAAGCCATCATCGGCCCCGGCCGCAGCCGGAACAGCCGGACCATGGCGCCGGTGGAAAAGAAGATCCAATGCGTGCGCCACAGCAGCCCATGGATCCCCCAGGGCCCATGCCGCATCGCGCCCTGCACCAGGTCATGCCAGTCCAGCACGCTGATCTGCGCCGTGCTCACCGTGCCGGCCGCATCCAGCCGCGCCGACCAGCCATAGCCCGCAGCCTGCGCCACCGGCGGGCCCAGATCCAGCCGGTAGCCGGAAATCGCGGCCTGGGCTGCCCCCTCGCGGCGATACATCTCGCGGTAGCGGCGCGGCGCGGCCGGGTCAAAGCCGGGCAGGTAAAACACCCGCCGCCGCCGTACCTGATCAACCGTTGCCCCAGCCACCGCCACCCTCACCCGATATCACCGAACACAACCGGCTCCCTCATTTTGCCGGAAATACTCCGGGGGGTGAATGGCCGCAGGCCAGAGGGGGGCAGCGCCCCCCTTTGCCCGGTCCATCTCAGTCGATCCGCCGGAATGTCGCCACCGGGCCGGAATTGTCGAAGAACGGCACGCTGTCGATCCGGCCTGCGCGCAGCACCGCCGTGGCTTCGGCCAGCACCACCTCGGTGACAAAGGGCAGGTCCAGCCCGCGCGCCTCGTCCAGGCCGATCCAGTGCAGATGGCTCAGCTCCTCGCAGGCATGCGAGAAATCGTCCAGATCGGCCGCAATCGCGCTGGCATCGGCAAGAAAGAAGCGCGCATCGAAGCGCCGCGTGCGCCCGGGCGGCGTGATCGCGCGGAACACGAAGCGCAGCGCATCAGGCGCGGGCCGCAGCCCCGCCGCGGCAAAGGCCACCCAGTCATCGGGCAGCGGGCCTTGCCAGGCGCCGGGCGTGCCCAGCATCAGCCCGGCTTCCTCCCACAACTCGCGGATGGCGGCGGCGATCATCGCCTCGGGCGGGGGGGCGGCCTCGGTCACCGGTTGGGCGGTCAGGCGGCGGCGCTCGGCGGCGTCCAGCGGGGTGGCCAGGTCGATGAGGCTGTCATCGGGGTCGATGGCGCCGCCGGGAAAGACGAACTTGTTGGGCATGAAGACCGCCTTGGCCCCGCGCTGGCCCATCAGCACCTGCGCATTGCCGCCCGCCGCACCACCAGCCGCACTGCCGTTTGCCCCGCGCACCAGCACGATCGTCGCAGCATCGCGGATGGGCATCTGGTGGCCCAGGTCCTCGGGGTCGCCGCGCCCGGCGGTCTGCCCGCCTGCCTTACTGGCCGTGGCGCCGCTCATCGCGTCGGCCCGCCATTGTCGAAGCCATGCATGCGGCGGGACCACTGAAAAGCCACCAGCGCCCCCTTCAGCCGCGGCAGCAGGAAAAGCGACATCCCGATGGCCAGCGCCGAGCACAGGGCGATCATCACCACCGGTGGTGGCTGAAAGGCCAGGAAGACGGTCATGTAGACAGCCATCACCAGCTTGCCCACGATCAGGATGGTCAGATAGGCCGGCCCGTCATCGGCGCGGTGGTGGTGCAGCGCCTCGCCGCACTGCGGGCATTGATCGCCGACCTCCAGATAGCGCGCCATCATGGCGCCCTCGCCGCAGGCCGGACAGCGCTGGCGCCACCCGAGCAGCAGCGCCGGGCGCAGGGGGCGGTCATCCATCAGGGTCGCATCATCGGGGCTGTCGGCCATCGGGGGCTCCATCCTGGGTATCCGCGGCACGATAGGCGACTGCCCGCGCAGGTCAAGCATTGCCGGCGATGGGCGGTGTCCGTTGCGGCCGATCCATCGCCCGGATGCAGCCTGGACAGGCTGGCGAAAATATTACCCCCGGCGCGGTGTGAAACGTCGCGCAAGTCGTTATCATCGCGCCCGGACGGAGCGCCGGCATGGCGGCGTCCGGGTCAGGGCGCCACATGACAAAAGGTCAACCGACGCAAAAACCAGCCACCGGGTCCGGACCTGCGCCCGGACCTGCGCCCGGACCTGCGCCTGGACCCGCGCCCATGCTGGAGGCGCTGATGCGGCAGGCGCAGGCGGGCGATGCGGCGGCCTATGCCGGGCTTCTGTCAGAGGTTGCGCTGCGCATGCGCCGCCTGGTGCGCCGTCGCGCGCCCTGGCTTTCGTCGGAGGATGCCGAGGATGTCGTCCAGGACATCCTGCTGTCGCTGCATCAGGCGCGGGCGACCTGGGACCCCGCGCGCCCGTTCATGCCCTGGATGGTGACGATCGCCCGCGCGCGCCTGGCCGACAACGCGCGCCGCCATGCCCGGCGCCTGGCCATCGATCTGGCGGCGTCGGATCTGGCAGAAACCTTTTGCGACCGGCCGACGAACAGCACATCGGATGCGGTGGTGACGATGATGTCGCTGCGCAAGGCGATGCAGGACCTGAGCCCCGCCGAACGGCAGGCGGTGGACCTGCTGCGCCTGCGCGAAATGAGCCTGACCGAGGCGGCCGAGGCGAGCGGATCGACCGTTGCGGCCTTGAAGGTGGCGGTGCACCGGGCAATGCGAAAGATCAGGGCCACTTTGGGCAGGGATTGAAACGACGTGACAACGGACGACACCCACGCGAAAGGCACGCAGGCGTTGATCGCCCGGCTGGTGACACAGGCGCCGCCCCCCCGCCCGCTGGCCCATCCGGCGCGGCGGGCGCTGGGCTGGCTGTTGGTCGCGCTGGGTTTCGGGGCGGCAATGGTCTGGGTCATCGGGCCGCGCCCTGATCTGGCCGAACGGCTGGTCGATGCGCGCTTCATGCTGGAACAGGGCGCGGCGCTGGCAATGGGCATCGCCGCGGCCATCGCGGCGCTGGCGCTGACCATCCCCGGGGCGTCGGCGTTGTGGCGGCTTTTGCCGGTGGGGCCGGGCGTGCTGTGGCTGGGCATGCTGTCGGTGGGCTGCCTGCGCGACTGGTGGCAATGGGGGGCAGTGGGGCTGCGCCTGACGCCCGATCCGGCCTGTTTCGGCTATATCGCGCTGATCGGCTCTCTGCCGCTGCTGGTGCTGTACACGATGCTGCGGCGCGGGGTGCCGCTGGCGCCGCGGCTGAGCCTGGCGCTGGCCGCGCTGGCCGCGGCGGGGCTTGGCAATGTCGCGCTGCGGTTTTTCCACATGCAGGATGCCGCGCTGATGGTGCTGGTCTGGCAGGGCGGTTCGGTGGCGCTGCTGGCGCTGATGGCCGGGCTTTGCGGGCGCCGTCTGCTGCCCTGGGCGCCCCGCGCGGCGTAAGCGCAGGCCGGGGCGCTGACCGTATTCCGCCCGGTCCACCGTTGCGGGCCCGTTCCCCGGCAGCATGGACGGTCGGCACCACCAGGGCCAATCCCTGGGCTTTGCCCGCGCAGCACGATTGACCGCGCCTCAGCCCAGCGCTTTGCGGGCATGGTGGCGCAGCGCGTCACTGAGCGCCTGGAGCGGCTCTGCCGCGCGTCGGTTGATTTGCCAGAACAAGGGCCGGTCAAAAGGCGTGTCCCCAATCAGTTCCACCAAGTGCCCGGCGCGCAGATGATCCTGCACCAGCGACGCGGGGTTCATGCCCCAACCCAACCCCTGCAACGCTGCCGTCACAAAACCTTGGGTCGATGGCAGCCAATGTGTTGGCGGCGCCAGCCTTTGCCCGAAGACAGCTTGCACCCATTCGTTTTGCAACTGGTCCTTCTGGTTGAAGGTCAGCGCAGGGGCGCGGGCCAATGATGAAAGGGTCACGCCGTCAGAGAAAAACCGGCGCATGAAACCGGGGCTGGCCGTTGCATGATAGCGCAGGCTGCCCAGGGCGATGGACTTGCAACCCTGCACAGGCTTGGCCACCGCGGTCAGCGCAGCCACCACCCGCCCCGATTTCAGCCAATCGGTCGTGTGGTCCTCATCATCCACCGCGATATCCAGCAGGATATCCGCATCACGGGCAAAACCTGCCAGCGCGGGCAGGACCCATGTGGCCAGACTGTCTGAATTGACCGCAACCGACAGGGTCACGCGGTCTGTCTGATAGGCGCTGGCGGGCAGTTGCGCCATCAGGTCGCGCTCTGCCAGACCCACAAGCTCGATATGACGACACAGGGCATCGCCTGCCGCCGTGGCACGGCACGGGCTGGCGCGCTCGATCAGGACAGTGCCAAGACGTTCCTCCAGCGCGCGCACCCGCTGCGAAATGGCCGAGGGCGTCACCCCCAGGGCCCGCGCCGCGCCCTCGAAACTGCCGGTCTGCACCACCATCGCGACCGCACGCGCGGCGGGATAGTCAAGCATTAGATTTCCTTCATCAGCGTTATATTGTTTAATTTGCCTAATCACAGGCCCCGTTCTATCGCAAGCCGAACCTGATAGGGAGCAGATATGAGCGACCTGACGATTTACCTGACCGGCCTTGGCATCGGCCTGAGCCTGATCATCGCCATCGGCGCGCAGAATGCCTTTGTTCTGCGCCAGGGCCTGCGCGGGTCGCATGTGTTGCCGGTGGTGCTGACCTGTGCGCTGTCGGATGCGATTCTGATCGTGGTCGGGGTGACCAGTTTCGCCAAGATCGCCGCATGGTTGCCGATGGTCGATCCGGTCATGCGCTATGGCGGCGCTGCGTTCCTGGTCTGGTATGGGGCGCGCAATATGCGCGCGGCCTTTACCTCATCGCAAGCGCTGTGGGTCGACGGTGCAGCCCCGCGAGAGCCGCTGCGCCCTGTGCTGCTGACAGCGCTGGCGCTGACATGGCTGAACCCTCATGTCTATCTTGATACCGTGGTCCTGCTGGGCACGATCTCGACGCAATACGCGGGCCAGCAGTTTGCCTTTGCCGCCGGTGCGGTGAGCGGTTCCTTCCTGTTCTTTTTCGCGCTCGGCTATGGGGCGGGCAGATTGCGGCCGCTTTTCGCGCAACCCGGGGCATGGCGGCTGCTGGAGGGCGGGATCGCGCTGGTGATGTGGGCGATTGCGGTAAAGCTGATCCTGTCAGTTTGAACAGGCTGTCTTGCGTAGGTCAAAGGCCCGGTACAACATGCTATGGGTCAGCGGCACCTGGTGCTGCGCTTTATTCATGTGACCGCTGTGGGCTTCAGGCGGTCGCCGGCTATTCTTTGTCAGGTGCCGTACACCAGACTACCATCAAGCCCACAGCAGGAGAGCGCGCCATGAGCTGGAACCCCACCCTAGACCCCGGCTGCCCTGACGATGTCGGCGCCGATGCCATCGAAACCCTTATCGTGCCCCGCGCGCGCGATCTGGGCGATTTCGAGGTCCGCCGCGCGCTGCCCGCCCCGAAACGGCAGATGGTCGGCCCCTTCATCTTTTTCGATCAGGCCGGCCCGGCAGAGTTTCTGACCGGCAAGGGCGTCGATGTGCGCCCGCATCCGCATATCGGGCTGGGCACCGTGACCTATCTTTACCGGGGCAGTTTTCATCACCGTGACAGCACCGGCGCCGATCAGATCATCGAGCCCGGCGCGCTGAACTGGATGATCGCCGGGCGCGGCGTCACCCATTCCGAACGCACGCCGGAACCCGCGCGAAAGGGGCCGTCCAGCCTGTTCGGCATCCAGACCTGGATGGCGCTGCCAGAGGCGCATGAGGATGACGCGCCCAGCTTCGAGCACCACCCGGCCACGGCCCTGCCCGAAATCACCGATACCGGCATCACCGCGCGGCTGATCCTGGGCACCGCCTATGGCGCGCGTGCCCCCGCGACGCTGCATTCGGAGACCTTTTATCTGGATGTGACGCTGGCCCCCGGCGCGCGTTTCCCGCTGCCCGATGATCACGAGGATCGCGGCCTCTATATCACCGAAGGCACGGTCAGCATCGCCGGGCAGGGCTTTGACGCGGGGCGCATGATGGTCTTTCGCCCCGGCGACCGGATCACCGTGCAGGCAGGGCCGCAGGGCGCACGGCTGATGGCGCTGGGCGGGGCCACGCTGTGCGGGCCGCGCCATATCTGGTGGAATTTCGTCGCCTCCTCGCGCGAGAGGATCGAGGCCGCGAAAGAGGAATGGCGCGCCGGCCGCTGGGGGCAGGGCCGCTTTGACCTGCCGCCGGACGACCGGGACGAGCATATCCCGCTGCCCTGAGCCGCGTGATCGCGGACTGCCACCTGGCCTTGGTCGCGCGGCGGGCGGGCCGTGGCGAGTGGTTTTGAACTTGCAAACGATTCTCATTCTCATATTGTGGTGACGCTGAATTGACGCATGGGAGAGACCGCATGACCATTTATCGGCTGAAACGCACCGCTTTGGCGGCGGGCATGGCGCTGGCGCTATCGGCCCCGGCGGCGGGTGCAGCCGAAAACGCGCCGCTGAACGTGCTTGCCACCATCGGTATGATCGCCGATGTGGCGCAGACCGTGGCGGGCGAGTGCGCGGCCGTCAGCACGCTGATCGGCCCCGGCGTGGACCCGCATTACTATTCCGCCACGCCCGCCGATGTGGACAGGATCGCCGCAGCAGAGCTGATCCTTTACGTCGACCGCACGCTGGAGGAACGATTGGCCGATATTCTGGCCCGCTTCCGCGCCCGCACGCCGACCGTGGGGCTGGCCGCGGCCAGCTTTGACACGGCCGCCCTGCTGGAAGACCCCGACGCCCGCGGCGAGATGGACCCCCATCTGTGGATGGATGTCAGCCGCTGGGCGCAGATCGCCCCGGTGATCGCCGACGCCATTGCGGATCAGCGCCCCGACTGCGCCGAGGCCATGGCCGCGAATGTCGAGGCGCTGTCTGCACAGCTGGACGCGCTGCACGCCTGGGTGGGCGGGTCCATCGCCTCGATCCCCCAGGGCAGCCGCATGCTGGTCACGGCCCATGACGCCTTCTACTATTTCGCCGACGCCTACGGGATCGAGGCATCCGAGGCGATCGAGGGCATTTCCACCGCATCAGAGGCCAGCATCGGCGACATCCGTGCCGTGGCCGCGTTTGTAATCGAAAACGATGTGCCCGCCGTCTTCGTTGAAACCACGATCAGCCCGCGCACGATTCAGGCGCTGGTGGCAGAGGTGCAGGCGCAGGGCCATGACGTGGTGATCGGCGGCGCGCTTTTTTCGGACGCCATGGGCGACGCGGGCACGGCCGAGGGCACCTATATCGGGATGATCCGCGCCAATGCCGTCACCATCACGCAGGCGCTGGGCGGCACCGTGCCCGACTGGCCAGAGATCCTGCAGGATTGGGCGGATGAATGGGATATTTCCCCCTGATGCGCTGATCTGATAATCGGACAGCAAGCGCCGCGCGTGGGGATGCCTGCGCGCCGTGCACGCCGTGAAAGAGCCCCCGATGCGCGACGACAGTCTTCACGAACCCGGCCAGGCCCTGCATGTCGAGGATCTGACCGTCAGCTATGGCGATGCGCCGGCACTGTGGGATATCGACCTGGATGTGCCGCCGGGGGTGATGTGCGCCATCGTGGGTCCGAACGGGGCGGGCAAGTCCACGCTGATAAAGGCCGCCCTGGGGCTGGTGCGCCCGGTGGCGGGGCATGTGCGCTTTCTGGGCCGCCCCGTGGGCGCGATGCGCGGGCAGATCGGCTATGTGCCGCAGCGCCAGTCGGTGGACTGGGACTTTCCGACCTGCGCGCGCGATGTGGTGGAAATGGGGCTTTACCGCAGCCTGGGCTGGTTCCGCCGCCCCGGCCCTGACGCGCGCGCGCGGGCCATGGCGGCGCTGGCCGATGTGGGCATGCAGGATTATGCCGAACGCCAGATCAGCCAGCTTTCCGGCGGGCAGCAGCAGCGGGTGTTCCTGGCCCGCGCACTGGTGCAGGGCGCGCCGATCCTGATCCTGGACGAACCCCTGGCCGGGGTCGATGCCACGACCGAGGCGGTGATCATCGCGCTGCTGAAGCGCCTGCGCGACGAGGGGCGCACGGTGATCGTCGTGCATCATGACCTGACCACGGTGCAAAGCTATTTCGACTGGCTGGTGATGCTGAACGTGCGCATCATCGCGCAGGGGCCGGTGGCGCAGGTCTACACGCCCGCAAACCTGCGCGCCGCCTTCGGCCGCCAACTGGCGATGATCGCCGCGCCAGGCGGGAACGGGAACGGGGACGGGGACGGGGGCGGGGGCGGGTGATGGGCGTGCTGGCCGATCTTCTGGGCTCGCAGATCGTGCGGGTGGTGGTGCTGGGCGCGGCGATGCTGGGCGCGCTTGCGGGCATGTTGGGCGCCTTTGCGGTGCTGCGCCGGCAGAGCCTGCTGGGCGACGCGCTGGCCCATGCCGCGCTGCCGGGTGTCTGCCTGGGTTTTCTGATCGCCGGGGCGCGCGATCTGGGCAGCATCATGGCCGGCGCGTTTTTCACCGGCGCGCTGGCGGCGCTGGTGATGATGCTGATCACGCGGACCACGACGCTGAAAACCGACGCTGCGCTGGGCATCGTGCTGAGCGTCTTTTTCGCCGTGGGGGTGGTGCTGCTGACCCATCTGCAGGGCATCGGCGGGGCGGCCAGCGCGGGGCTGGGCAGTTTCCTGTTCGGTCAGGCGGCGGCGATCCTGCGCAGTGACCTGTGGATCATGGGCGGCACGGGCCTGGTGGCGCTGGCAATGGTGCTGGCCTTCTGGAAAGAGTTCAAGCTGGTCAGCTTTGACGCCGATTTCGCCCGCGCGCAGGGGTTTCCGGTGCTGCTGCTGGAGGGCGCGCTGACGGTGATGGTGGCGCTGGCCATCGTGGTGGGGCTGCAACTGGTCGGCGTGGTGCTGATGGTCGCGCTGCTGATCGCGCCGGCTGCGGCGGCGCGGCAATGGACCGACAGGCTGGGCCGGATGGTGGCGCTTTCGGCGCTGATCGGCGCGGGCGCGGGCGCGGGCGGCGCGCTGGTCAGCGCCAGCACGCGCGGGCTGGCCACGGGGCCGGTGGTGGTGCTGATCGCCACCGCGGCGGTGCTG
>SKHK01000265.1 GCA_007117005.1 Paracoccaceae bacterium | reverse complement strand
ACCGGCACGGTGAAGATGTCGTTGAGATACATCTGCACCGGATCGGCATCCTGCATCGCGCCCAGGCCAAAGGCGGCCGACGGCGTGGCGGGGGTCAGGATGGCATCCACCCCCTCGGCAAAGGCAGTCTCGAAATCGCGCTTGATCAGGGTGCGGACCTTGCGCGCACGGTTGTAATAGGCGTCGTAGAACCCCGCCGACAGCACATAGGTGCCGATCATCACGCGGCGCTGCACCTCGGCCCCGAAACCTTCGGCGCGGGTCTTCTCGTACAGGTCGTTGATGCCTTCGCCCGGGGCCAGCGTCGCGCGATGGCCAAAGCGCACACCGTCATAGCGGGCCAGGTTGGAACTGGCCTCTGCCGGCGCCACCACGTAATAGGCGGGCAGGGCGTAATGGGTGTGGGGCAGTGAGATATCGACGATTTCGGCGCCCGCGTCGCGCAGCATCTCGGTGCCCTGGACCCACAGTTTTTCAATCTCGGACGGCATGCCCTCCATGCGATACTCGCGCGGAATGCCAATTTTCCGACCTTTGATGCTATCGCCCAGCGTGGCCTCGTAATCCGGCACCGGCAGATCGGCCGAGGTGGAATCCTTCGGGTCATGCCCGGCCATCGCGCCCAGCATGATCGCCGCATCGCGCACCGTGCGGGTCATCGGCCCGGCCTGATCCAGCGACGAGGCAAAGGCCACGATCCCCCAGCGCGAGCAGCGCCCGTAGGTGGGTTTCAGCCCCACGGTGCCGGTAAAGGCCGCGGGCTGGCGGATCGACCCGCCGGTATCGGTGCCCGTGGCGCCCAGGCACAGCCCCGCCGCCACCGCCGCGGCCGACCCGCCCGAGGACCCGCCGGGGGTCAGCGCGCGGTCGTCCACCTTCCAGGGGTTCACCGCCGGGCCATAACAGGAGGTCTCGTTCGAGGACCCCATGGCGAATTCGTCCATGTTCAGCTTGCCCAGCATCACCGCACCGGCGTCGCGCAACTGTGCCGAGACGGTCGATTCGTAGGGCGGCAGGAAGCCGCCCAGGATGCGGCTGGCGGCCTGGCTGGGCACGCCCTCGGTGCAGAACAGGTCCTTGATGCCGACCGGGATGCCGCACAGCGCCGGCGCCTCGCCCGCCTTGATCCGCGCATCCGCGGCCTGCGCGCGCTCCAGCGCGATCTCCGGCGTCATGTGGACGAAGGCATTGAGCGCCGAGGCGCCCTCGATGGCGCTCAGGCAGGCCTCGGTCAGCGCCGTGGCCGTGGTTTCGCCCTTGCGCAGCGCGTCGCGCGCCTGAGCGATGGTCAATTCGTTCAGCGCGCTCATTCCACCACCTTCGGCACGGCAAAGAACCCCTCGCGCGCATCGGGCGCATTGGCCAGCACGCGGTCCTGCTGGTTGCCATCGCTTACCTGATCGGCGCGCCGCTTCAGCCGCATCGGCGTGACCGAGGTCATGGGCTCCACGCCATCGACATCGACCGCGTTCAGCTGTTCCATGAAGGTCAGGATATGGCTCAGTTCGCTGGCTAGTTGCGGCAGGTTTTCATCGGCCACGCGGATGCGGGCCAGTTTGGCCACGCGGCGCGCGGTTTCCTGGTCGATGGTGGACATCGGGCACTCCGTTGCACGGTTTGGCGGGGTTTATCGCTGCGCGCGGGGCGGTGCAAGCGCGCGGCCTTTTCCCGCGCGCGGGGATGGTGCATAGGGGGCACAAAGCGAGGGGAAAGCCATGCACGATATCCGCGCGATCCGTGAAAACCCGGAAGCCTTCGATGCCGCGCTGGCCCGGCGGGGGCTGTCACCGCTGGCGGGCGACCTGCTGGCGGTGGACGAGGGGCGCCGCGCCGCGATCACCCGGGCCGAAGGGGCGCAGGCCGAGCAGAATCAGGCCTCGAAAGCGGTCGGCGCGGCCAAGGCGCGCGGGGATGAGGATGAATTCGCCCGCCTGCGCGCGCTGGTGGCCGAGAAGAAGGCCGAGGTGGCGGCAATGCGCAGTGAGGCCGATGAGGCCGATGCGCGGCTGCAGGCGATGCTGGCCGAGATCCCCAACCTGCCGCTGGCCGAGGTGCCGGACGGAACGGATGAGGCGGATAACGTGGAGGTTCGGCGCTGGGGCAACCCGCGCAATTTCGAGGCCCCGCGTGAGCATTTCGACATCCCGGCGGTGCAGGGGGGGCTGGACCTGCCGCTCGCCGCAAAACTGTCGGGCGCGCGGTTCATGGTGTTGCGGGCCTCCGTGGCGCGGTTGCACCGGGCCTTGGCGCAGTTCATGCTGGACCTGCATACCGGCAGCCACGGGCTGACCGAGGTCTGGGCGCCGGTGCTGGTGCGCGACGAGGCGATGGTCGGCACCGGGCAATTGCCGAAATTCGCCGAGGACAGCTATCAGACGACCAACGGCTGGTGGCTGGTGCCCACGTCCGAGGTGTCGCTGACGAATTTCGCCGCGGGCGAGATTTACGAGGCCGGCGACCTGCCGATCCGCATGGTGGCGCATTCGCAATGCTTCCGGTCAGAGGCGGGATCGGCGGGCAAGGACACCACCGGCATCCTGCGTCAGCACCAGTTCGAGAAGGTGGAGATGGTGACGCTGTGCACCCCGGATCAGGCGCTGGCGGAACATGAACGGATGACGGCTCAGGCCGAGGCGGTGTTGCAGGCGCTGGGGCTGCCGTATCGGACCGTGGTGCTGTGCACGGGCGACATGGGGTTCGGCGCGCAGAAGACCCATGATATCGAGGTCTGGCTGCCGGGGCAGGGAAAATACCGAGAAATCAGTTCGGTATCGACCTGCGGGACGTTCCAGGCGCGGCGGATGAAGGCGCGTTTCCGGCCAGAGGGTGGGGGCAAGCCCGAGTTCGTCGCCACATTGAACGGTTCCGGCCTGGCGGTGGGGCGGGCGCTGATTGCGGTTCTGGAAAACGGGCAGGAGGCGGATGGCTCGGTGACGCTGCCCGAGGCGCTGGCGCCGTATCTGGGCGGCGCGCACCGAATCACGGCCGAGGGCGCGCTGGTTT
>SKHK01000228.1 GCA_007117005.1 Paracoccaceae bacterium | reverse complement strand
GCCGGGGTCATGCTGGGCCTGGGCGAAGAGCGTGATCTGCTGCGGGAGAGCCTGGCGCATCTGCAGGGAGAGATGGCGCAGCACGCTGCCGCGCATGCCGAGGCGCTGGCGCGTCTGACCGATGAGCGTGACCGGTTGCAGCAGGACCTGGCCCGCACGTCGGAAGAGATGGCGCAGCAGGGCGCCGCGCATGCCGAGGCGCTGGCGCGTCTGACCGATGAGCGTGATCTGTTGCGTGAAAGCCTGACCCGGATGCAGGCCGAGATCACCCGTCAGCATGCCGAGGACCGGCAGTCGATGGCGCACCTGACCGAAGAGCGTGATCTGTTGCGTGAAAGCCTGACCCAGATGCGGGCTGAGAACGAGCGCCTGGCGGAGGATTTGACCGACCGGACGGAACAGACCTTGCTGCAGGCCCAGATCGATGCACTGGGCCGCCAACTGGAAGATGTCCGGAGCCTGCAAGCCCGGCGCGAGGCTGCGCTGGGTGCCGAGATCCTTGTTCTGGGCGGGCGGGCGCGGGCGCGTGATGCCTTGGCGGCCTCGCTTGCCGAGGCCAATGACCGGGACATGCAAAAGGCACAGGAGGCCAGGCAACTGGCCGCCGAACTGGCCGAGGCGCGCGCGCAGGTCGATGCGCTGCATGCCTCGACCTCGTGGAAGGTGACGAAGCCGATCCGCGCCGTGAAACAGGGGCTGCGCCGGCCCTGACCAGACGCGGTGGCGCGGGTGCCCTGTGCATTCGCGCGGCCCGGCAGCGTCTCGCGTTTATCCGCCTGCGCGCAAGCCGTTCTGCCCGTTTGCTTTCGCGTGTCGAAAACCTCCGAACCGGCATCGATGACTGCGCGACATGCTCTGCGAGGGTCGCATGGTTTCATGCGCGAAAACCGCGGACCATCTTCGCGCGACCGGCGCCCTACCGGGCAACCGTCATCCGCTGGCGTCGGCCAGCGTCAGGCTGCCCGTTTGCAGCCCGCGTCCGGCGGGCAGAACGAATAGCTGAAAGCCGCGCAATGTCAGGCTGAAATCATTGTCCGGCAATCTGAAGACCAGCGTGTGAAAGCGGCTGTTGCGTGTCAGGCCGTGGGCGGCGTGCACGGTCAGCAGGCTGGTCTGCACAACGCCCCCGGGCGCGGCGTTCAGGGCGTCGGGCAGGCGGCTGTCTTCATGGCCGTCCTCGCCGGCGCTGCGCACAAAGGCGTCCAGCCTCAGCGGCCGGTCGCTTTCCAGATCGGCGGCCAGCCCCAGGATGTCCCCGGGCTCGAACCGTCCCGGGCCCAGATCGATGTTCAGCGTGATCCAGCGCGGCGCCTGTGTGATCCGGGCCGTCAGGCCGAGCGTTGCCTCATTCTCGGCGGTCTGGCGCAGCGTGACCTTGCCCTGGTCATCATCCCAGCTGACATACAGGCCGGGCACCAGGCGCTGGCCATTCTCGACAGGCCCTTCGCCATTCTGAGCCGCCAGACCCGCCAGCACAGTGTCGGCAAAAACCTCGCATGGGTGGCTCATCGTCGCGCCCTGTTCCTGTTGCAGCGCTTGCATGATCGCGGTTGGCGCTGCCAAGGTCAATGCCATCCCGGCCTCTCCCCGGCCCTTCGCGGCGCGAGGGGGGCTGGCGAAGGCCGGATCCGCCGCGTAGCGCGCTTTCCTGTTGTTCAGGCAGGCCCGCAGCGGCTACGGTTCACCCGCCCCTGCAGGTAGGTCGTCACGATGCTTGCCAAGCCCTCAGATGTTACGGACGGCGCCAAGGCCGCACCCCTGCCCGCGCCGGCCCATTTCCTGCATCGCCCGCGGCTGTTCATCGACGTGCAGCACGGGCTGTGCAACCGGCTGCGCGCCCTTGCCTCGGCCGCGGTCATAGCCCGGGCGACGGAGCGGGCGCTTGTCCTGATCTGGCGGCCGGATCACCATTGCGGGGCGCGTATCGGTGATCTGCTGCGCTATCCCGGCCCGGTGATCGAGGATGCGGCGGCCGACGGCCTGCGCGCCCGCAGTGCCCGGGTCTACAATTACATGGAAATCGAGCCGGGCGCCCGCCTTGACGAGCCGGTTTTGCCGCTGGGCGCGCAGCCGCGGGGCGATGTCTATGTCCGGTCGGCCGCGCCGCTGGTCAGCCCGTACCGGGACGGTAAGCAGGAAAGGCGGTTCCTGCGGGAACTTGTGCTGACCGACGCGGTGGCTGCGCTTGTCGCCCGCGGGCGGCCGGGCTGCGATGTGGCGGTTCATGTGCGCATGGCTACCGGCGAGGCATTCGACCACCTGCCGCACGAAGCGCCGTCGAACTGGCCCGCGCATCGCCATGCCGAGATTGTCGCGTGGCGCCGCGCGAGCCATGCCGAGCGGTTCATCAAGCGCCTGGATGACCTGGTCGCCGCGGGCGGGATCGGCACCATCTTTCTCGCCGCCGACCTGCCTGAAACCTATGAGCGTTTCGCCGCGCACTATGGCCAGCGCCTGTTCCGCTTGCCGCGCCAGCATTACGACCGTTCGGTGCCGCAAGTGCAGCATGCGCTGGCCGATCTGGCCCTTCTGACCAGCGGTCGGCGGCTGCTGGCCAGCACCTGGAGCACGTTTTCGGACATGGCGGTGATGCTGGCGGGGCCGCATCGGCCCATGGAACGCTCCGGCATCGATTTCTGATGCGGGCGGCTGTCATCCTGCCTGGCGCGGGGCATTCTTCGTCTGGCGTCCGGCCCCATCCTTGGCTAGGTTTCCCTGGGCCAATGCAGGCAAAGCAGGGGAACAGCATGACGCCAAACCCGTTCAACCGGATCGAGGGTACGCTGATCATTGCCGGCCTGGGCAGCAAGGGGGCGCTTGATGACCTGCTGGCCCGGCTGGGCGGCCTGCCGGCGCGTGTGCTGCTGATCGAGCCCGCGGCAACCGCCGGCGGCGAGCAGGCACGCATCCTTGGCGATCTGCCGGGCATCGAAATTGTCGATGCCGTTCCGGGCGGGCGCGACGCGCCGGTCGATCTGGACCGCTACAACCTGCCCGGCCTGCGCAGCCTGCGACCGCCCACCGACGCCCTGCACGCGCTTTATCCCGGGCTGAAGCTGCGCGGCCGTGTGGCGACACAGATGGTGGCGCTGGCCGGTCTGGTCGGCGATGGCGCTGATCTGCCCGCCCCGCTGCGCCTTTATGTCGATCTGCCCGGCAGCGAGGGCGATATCCTGCAGGCGCTTTCGGATTGCGGCGCGCTGGATGCGGTATCGGCACTGTCGATGCGCTGCGCGGGCGAGGAGATGTTCCGGGGGGGCTGGCGTTGTGACGCGCTGCGCAGCTGGCTGGAGGACCGGCAGTTTCGCGCCGAACCGGCCGCAGAGGATGCGGATGATCCGGATTGGCCGGGTCTGCGGATGACCGCCGATCCCGCTGCCCGCCGTCTTGCCGCGCTGGAGGCAGAGGCCGCGACGCTGCGCGAAAAACTTGCCCGCGAGGCCGCAGATGCTGCCGATCTGAAGGAACGGCTGACGCAGCGCAACGCGCGCGTGAAGACACTGGAGGGTGTCGCCGCGACTGCGAAGAAGGCCCTTGATGACGCGCAGGCGGCAGCCACGCAAGAGACGGCGACGCTGCGCGCCGAGGCAGATGCGCTGCGCGCCGAGGCCGAGGCGCAGAAGGAGCGCGCGCAGGCGCTGGAGCAGCTGCTGGAAAAGCGCAACAGGCGAGTCAATGAGATCGAGGACGCCCAGCTTGCTGCGGAAAAGGGGCATATCGAGGCACGCCAGCGCGCCGAGGCCGAGGCCGAGGCGCTGCGCGCGCAGGTGGCCGAGGAACGCAGCAAGGCCGAGGAAGTGACCGGGCGGCTTGGTCCGCTCGAGGCGCAGGTGGAGGACCTCAGGGCGGCGCTGTCGCGCGCGGACGCCGCGTTGGAAGAGGCACGCCAACGCGCCGAGGCCGAGGCCGAGGCGCTGCGCGCGCAGGTGTCCGAGGAAAGCGCGAAGGTGGCTGAACTGGAGGAGGGGGTGAGCCGGCGCAAGGTCCGGATCGATACGCTGGAAAAGGCGCTAGCCCAGGCGGAAGCTGCGCAGGCCACCCGCGCGGCAGATCAAAAGGCCGAACTTGAGACCGCGCGCAAGGAGCGCGAAAAGGCGGTCGTCGATCTGGGCCTTGCCATGCGCATGCAGGCGATGGTGCAGTCCGATCTGGACGCGCTGCGCACGCGGTTTCAGCAATCCGAGGCCACGCGGACAGAGCAGGAAGCGCTGCTGCGCAAGCTGACGCCGCGCCTGCAGCAGGCGGCCGAGCAGTTGCGCGCCCTGCATCTGACCACTGATCCGGGCGAGGCGCCGGCGCAGGTGGCCCGGCATGCGGACGCGGCAGAGGCTGCCGCGCCGGTGGAATCCGCCCCAACCGCCACCACCCCCAAAGCCACCACGCCCAAAGCCACCACGCCCAAAGCCCCGCGCAAACCCCGGCCCCGCACCACCCCGGCGCGCAAACCCCGGGCCGCCAGAAAGACGGCGCGCGATGACTGAGTCCTCTGCCACCGCCCTGGTGAGCACCCTGGACGAGGCGCTGGACCTCTTGCGCCCGTACCGGACCGACGATCCCGCCGGCCGCACCCCGGCCGAGCCGCTGCCAAGCCTGCTGGATCAGTGCGAGGCGGCGCTGGCCACCATCGCCGGCCCGCCGCCCCTGCGCAGCATCCATCACATGGCCTGCACCGGCGGCACGCTGATTTCCCGCTGCCTGGCGGCGCTGCCCAACACCGTCCTGCTCAGCGAGATCGACCCGTTGAGCAGGATGCACATGAGCGAGGTGCCGCATTTCTCGCCCACGGACCTGTTGCGGGGGTTTCGGCAGTCGGTGCGGCCGGTCAGCGAGGATGATCTGATCGCCATTTTCGCGGCCGCGGTCGAAACCGCGTCGCAGCGGCTGGGTGCCAAGGGGCAGCATCTGATCATCCGTGACCACGCGCATTCGCATTTCGCCACCGATACCAACCCCGATACCCGCCCTACGCTGCACGAGATGCTGGCCGCTTTGGGCCGGGTGTGTTCGGTGGTGACGGTGCGCCATCCACTGGACAGTTTTCTGGCATTGCTCGTTCCGGGATGGGAAAAACATCTCGAACCGCCAACGCTTGGGGAATACGCCCGCCGCTACACTCTGTTCCTGGACCGTCATGCCGGCCTGCCCATCGTGACCTACGAGGACTTCGTGGCCGATCCCGATGGCAAGCTGCAACAGTTGAGCGCGCTGCTGGATCTGCCCTATCACCCGCTGGCCACGCAGTTCATCGATGCGGTGACGCTGACCGGAGACAGCGGCCGCACGGGCAGCGTGATCGCCCCGCGCCCGCGCCGCCCCGTCCCGGAAGCGGTGGAGGCGCAGCGCCAGGAAAGCCCCGCCTATCAGGCACTCTGCGCACGCCTTGGCTACACGCCCTGAGCGGACCGGCTTTGCATCAAGCCTTGCAGCAGCCCGGGCGCAGCGGGGGCAGGGGCGGCGTGCGCGCCGCGCTTCAGGGCGCTGCGGCGCCGCCGGCCTCGGTCATCACGAAGGCATCGGCGCATTGCTTGGCCAACGCCCGCACCCGGCCGATATAGGCCTGCCGCTCGGTGACCGAGATCACGCCGCGCGCATCGAGCAGGTTGAAAAGATGGCTGGCCTTGATGCACTGGTCATAGGCGGGATGCGCCATGACGATCTGCCGCCCCGCCGCGTCCGTTGCCGGGGCGGCCAGGATGCGGGCGCATTCGGCCTCGGCATCCTTGAAATGCGCCAACAGCATCTCGGTATCGGCCTGTTCGAAATTCCAGCGCGAATATTCCTGCTCGGTCTGGCGGAACACGTCGCCATAGCGCAGCGGGATCGGCGCATCGGGGTCGTTGAAGGGCATTTCCATCACATGGTCCACGCCCAGCACATACATTGCCAGCCGTTCCAGCCCATAGGTCAATTCGCCTGATACGGGCCGGCAGTCATGCCCGCCGACCTGCTGGAAATAGGTGAACTGGCTGACCTCCATCCCGTCGCACCAGACCTCCCATCCCAGGCCCCAGGCGCCCAGCGTGGGGCTTTCCCAGTCATCCTCGACAAAGCGGATGTCATGCAGCGCGTCGTCGATGCCGATGGCGCGCAGGCTGCCCAGATACAGGTCCTGCAGGTTGGGCGGCGAGGGTTTGATCAGCACCTGATACTGGTAATAGTGCTGCAACCTGTTGGGGTTCTCGCCATAGCGCCCGTCCGTGGGCCGGCGCGAGGGCTGGACATAGGCCGCAGCCCAGGGGCGGCTGCCCAGCGCGCGCAGCGTGGTGGCGGGGTGAAAGGTGCCGGCGCCGACCTCCATGTCATAGGGCTGCAAGACGGCGCAGCCCTGCGCGGCCCAATAGTTCTGCAGCCGCAGGATGATCTCCTGAAAGCTGCGCGGGGCGCTGGTCTCGCGGGCCGTGTTGCTGGCGGTGCTGTCGGGCATGATCGGTCCCTGAATGGGGCATCGCCGCCGGGGTTGCGGCCGATGCGGGCTGTGCGGCGGCGCGGGCCCCGTGCGCGTGACCTGTTACGGCATCAGGGCTTGCCGGGTCAATGCAGTGCAACCGGCGGTTTGTGGGGGTGTTTCGGGCTTTTCAGGTTGTCATTTCTCGCCTAACCGTTTTTTGATGCCCTGCGCCGTCAAGTTGTTGCTAGGGTCGGCGGGGCAAAAAAGCGGGCGGCGTGGCCGCCAACAGAACGGATGGGACAGTCGTGATTGATCGGATAGGCAAGGCCCTTTTGGCCGCTTTCGTTTTCGGTATCCTGATGCCCGCGGTGGCGGCGGCGCAGGAACGGTATTGGGTACAGATGGAGGCTCATGCCACCATTCGCACGGCCGAAGAATTCGCCCGCCGCTATGAAGGGCTGATCGGGTCGGTGTCCGGCTTTCGCCTGGCCGGGGGCTGGTACGGTCTGGCCGCCGGACCCTTCGACACCGCGCAGGAAGCCGAGGCGCTGCGCGCCGATCTGGTGAACCGCCGGGTCATTCGGTCGGACGCCTATGTCACTGAGGGTGCGATCTATGGCGAGCGGTTCTGGCCGCAGGATGGCGCCCCCCCTGCGGTGGCCACGCCCGCCCCGCAGCCTGAGCCGCAGCCCGAGCCGCAGGTTGAACCGGCGCCCGAACCGGCCCCGGAACCCGAGGTGGCGACTGAAGAGCCCGCACCCGCCGAGCCCCAGGTCGCGGCCGACGCGCCCGAAGCCGACGCGCCGGAATCCGCAGCTTTGGCAGACGAAGCCCCCGAGGAAGAGATCGCCGAGATCATCCCCGAGGAAACCCTGCCCGAAGCGCGCCGCAACGAGCAGGCCCTGACCCGCGACGACCGCGCCGAGATCCAGACCGCGCTGGCCTGGTTCGGCCATTACACGATGCGCATTGACGCCGCTTTCGGCCCCGGCACCCGCCGCGCGATGTCCGAATGGCAGGAAACCGTCGGGGTCGAACCCACGGGCGTGCTGACAACCGCCCAGCGCGCGCGCCTGCTGCAGGACTATGAGGACGCGCTGGCCCGCTACGGCTTTGCCGAAATCACCGACGAAGAGGCCGGCATCCAGATCACCCTGCCTGCGAACATGGTTGCCTTCGACCGCTACGAGGCCCCCTTTGCCCATTTCAACGAGATCAACGACAGCGGCATGCGGCTCTTGCTGATCAGCCAGGCCGGCAGTCAGGCCACGCTCTTCGGGCTTTACGAGATCATGCAGACGCTGGAGGTCATCCCGCTGGAAGGCCGGCGCGAGCGGCGCGGCAACGGCTTCCTGCTGACGGGTCAGTCCGACACCGCGCGCGCCCATGCCGTCGCCACCTATCGCGGCGGCGAGATCAAGGGCTGGGTCCTGCTGTGGGAGCCCGAGGCCGACGCGGACGCGGCGCTGGTGCTCTCCACGCTGGAAGACAGCTTCCGCCCCGTCGCCGGCGTGCTCGACAGCGCCACCGGCGCGTCGATCTCGGCCGTGGCGCGGCGCGACCTGCTCGCCGGGCTCGAGGTGCGGCGGCCCGAACGCTCGCGCTCGGGCTTCTTCATCGATGCGGTGGGCACCGTCGTCACCTCGGCCGAGGCCGTGGCGGGCTGCGAACGCGTGACCATCGACGAGGCCTATAACGCCGATATCCGCCATCTGGACGCCGATGCCGGCGTGGCGGTGCTGACCCCGCAGACGCCGCTGGTGCCGCTGGCCTTTGCCCAGTTCGCCCATGCCGATCCGTCGCTGGACGCGCCGGTGCGGGTGGCGGGCTTTTCCTATCAGGACACGCTGACCCGGCCCATCATCAGCTTCGGTCAGCTTGCCGCGCTGGAGGGGCTGAACGGCGAGGGGGACCTGCGCCGCCTGGCGCTGGAGGTGCAGCCGGGCGACAGCGGCGGGCCGGTCTTCGACGCCACGGGCGCGGTGATGGGCATGCTGCTGCCGCGCATGCAGACCGAAGGCCGCCTGATGCCCGAAGACGTGAACTTCGCGCTTTCGGCCGAGGCCGTGATGGCCGCGCTGGAAGCCGCGGGCCGGCGCGGCGCGCTCAGCCGCGAAGACACCACCATGCCGGCCGAGATGCTGACCCGCGTCTCTGCCGACCTGACGGTCCTGGTCTCCTGCTGGAACTGACCGCGGTCGCCATACCGGTCGCAGCCAAACGGCGCGCAGCGGTGCCCTCCCCGGCCAGGGGGGGGGCGCCGTCCGCTTTCCCCCTTTCCCGGCCCGCACGTGGCGGCTATATCGCCGCCATGAGTGCCGACACCCGCCCGAACCCGCCCGCCCTGCGCCCTGACCTGGCGCCGCCCGCGCGCCTTGACGCGGGCGCGCAGCCCGGCCCGCGGCGCCATGGCCAGCCCAGCATCGGCATGGTCAGCCTGGGCTGCCCCAAAGCGCTGGTGGACAGCGAGCGGATCCTGACCCGCCTGCGCGCCGAGGGCTATGCGATAAGCGCCGATTACGCAGGCGCGGACGCGGTGATCGTCAACACCTGCGGCTTTCTGGACAGCGCCAAGGCCGAAAGCCTGGAGGCCATCGGCGAAGCGCTGAATGAAAACGGCCGCGTCATCGTCACCGGCTGCCTGGGCGCCGAGCCCGACTACATCACCGGCGCACACCCAAAGGTGCTGGCAGTCACCGGCCCGCATCAGTATGAGGCCGTCCTGGACGCCGTCCACGCCGCCGTGCCGCCCGCGCCGGACCCGTTCATCGACCTGATCCCGGAACAGGGCATCAAGCTGACCCCCCGCCACTACAGCTATCTGAAGATATCCGAGGGCTGCAATCACGCCTGCCGCTTCTGCATCATCCCGGCCATGCGCGGGAAACTGCAAAGCCGCCCCGCCCATGCCGTGATCCGCGAAGCCGAGAAACTGGTCGCGGCCGGGGTGCGCGAATTGCTGGTCATCAGCCAGGACACTTCGGCCTACGGGCTGGACCTGAAACACGCCACCGAACGTGGCCACCGCGCCCATATCACCGATCTGGCGCGCGATCTGGGCACCCTCGGCGCCTGGGTGCGGCTGCATTACGTCTACCCTTACCCCCATGTGCGCGAACTGATCCCGCTGATGGCGGATGGCCTCGTGCTGCCCTATCTCGACATCCCCTTCCAGCACGCCCACCCCGATACGCTCAAACGCATGGCCCGCCCGGCGGCGGCGGAACGCACGCTGGAGCGCATCGCCGAGTGGCGCGCCATCTGTCCCGATATCACCCTGCGCTCCACCTTCATCGTCGGCTACCCGGGCGAGACCGAGGCCGAATTCCAGACCCTGCTGGACTGGCTGGATGAGGCGCAACTGGACCGTGTGGGCTGCTTTCAATACGAAAACGTCGCCGGCGCGCGGTCAAACGCGCTGCCGGACCATGTGGCCGAGGACGTGAAACAGGACCGCTGGAACCGCTTCATGGAAAAGGCGCAGGCAATCTCGGCTGCCAGACTGGCCGCGAAAGTCGGCCGCCGCCTGCCGGTGATCGTCGACAGCGTCGATGCCGAGGGCGCCACCTGCCGCACCATGGCCGACGCGCCGGAAATCGACGGCAATCTCTTCATCGATCAGGGTTTCGCCACCCTCACCCCCGGCGATATCCTGACCGTCGAGGTCGAGGAAGCCAGCGATTACGACCTCTGGGGCCGCCCGGTCTGACCCGGCTTGCCTTCATCGTCTGTCTGCAAATATCCCGGGGGGTGAATTGGCCGCAGGCCAAGAGGGGGGCAGCGCCCCCCTGCCTGCCTCGCCTCCCTATACCTCGGCCAGCGCCAGCGCCTCGGCAATCGCGTCCCTGTCGCCGACATGATTCATCAGGATCAGGATCAGCCGCGCGTTGAAGGCGTCGCTTTCCGCCTTGGTCTTGCCCTCATGGGCATGGATCAGCAGGTCATAGACATCATCGGGTGCCGCCAGGTTGCGGCTGGTGTTCAGCGTGCCCATCGTTCAGCCCTCCTTGCCGATGGCGCGGCCCAACGCCGCCGCCACCGCGCTTTCATCCCATCCCGCCCAGCGCGCGGCGACATGCTGGTCCGGTCGGATCAGATAAACCGCCCCCGGCGCCGCCCCCAGATACCGCGCGCGCAGCATCTCGCTGTCCGCGGCCGACAGGCGCATCACGTCGCAATCCAGCCCGTGTGCGGTGAAACGCGCCGGCGCCTCGGTATCGATGGCCAGGATCTGGAACTGTGCGCCGCGCGCATCGCCCAGCCGGTCCAGCAGATAGCCCCCCTCCAGCGGTACATCCGGGCAGGGGCTGCCGGGGCGGGTGCGTTCTGGACCGTCTGCCAGCGTGTCCGGGCCGTTCAGCGGTGAGCCGTCATAGGTGCAGGGCACCGACAGCCGGCCGGAATTGACCAGCGGGCGGGCGAAATCGTGTTTCGCCGCCAGCGTCAGCACGGCATCGCGGAACAACGCGCTGATCTCTGATTTCGGGGTGATGAAATCGGTCGCGCGGGTGGAATTGCGGATATTCTCGTCCGCGCCGTGGATCCGCTCGGCATCATAGCTTTTCAGCAGCGGTTCGGCCGGCGCGGTGCCATCCAGGATCAGCTTCAGCTTCCAGGCCAGGTTGTCGGTGTCCTGCAGCCCGCTATTGGCCCCGCGCGCGCCGAAAGGTGAGACCTGATGCGCGGCATCGCCGGCAAAGATCACCCGGCCGCGGTGGAATTCGGCCATCCGCTTGCACTGGAAGGTGTAGATCGAGGACCAGACCAGATCGAATTCCACGTCCTCTCCGATCATCTGCGCCACGCGCCGGCGGACGTTTGCCTCTTTCAACTCTTCGGTCCGGTTGGCGCCCCAGCCGATCTGGAAATCGATCCGCCAGACGTCATCGGGCTGCTTGTGCAGCAGCTGCGACGCGCCAGAGCCAGAGGGCGGGTCGAACCAGAACCAGCGCTCGGTCGGAAAATCGGCCTTCATGCGCACATCGGCGATCAGGAAACTGTCCTTGAAGACCTCGCCCTCGAAGGACATGCCCAGCATCGCGCGGACGCCGGAATTGGCCCCGTCGCAGGCGACCAGATAATCGGCCTGGACGGTATACTGGCCATCGGGCGTCATTACCGTGATCTCGACGTGATCGCCCTTGTCCGCCACCGCATCGACCCGGTTCTTGCCCCGCACCTGGATCGGCGCCCCTTCGGCGCGGGCCGCGTGCACACGGTCCAGAATGTTCATTTCCAGATATGGCTGCTGCAAATTGATGAAAGCCGGCATCTTGTGACCTTCTTCCGGCAGCAGGTTGAATTCATATATCTTTTCGTTCCGGTGAAAGACTTTTCCCAGACTCCAGACCACACCTTTTTCAACCATCGGGCCGGCGCAGCCCAGGCGGTCTGCAATCTCCAGCGTGCGCTTGGCGTAGCACACCGCGCGCGAGCCCATGCCGATCCCCTCATGGTCGTCCAGCACCAGTACGCCCACGCCCTTCAGCCCCAGATCCAGCGCCAGCGCCATGCCGATGGGCCCGCCGCCGACGATGACCACCGGGTGGCGCACCGGCGCGGGCAGGTCCTGATCGGGCGACTTTTCGTAGGGATAGGTCTTGTAGGCGAGTGTGTAGCGGTCCTGGAAGGTCATGGCGGGTCCTCTGTCTGTTCGCTTTTCGGCTGTTCGTTGAAACGCCGAAAAGCCTTGTCCCCTTGAGTGGTCGCAATTTCGAACCGAAAAAGCCTGTCAACTTTTTCCGAAACTGCTCAGCCCTGCAGATCGGCCCACATCTGGCGGTCGCGTTCGGCCGTCCAGACGCGGGGGGTGTCGATGCCGCGCGCCTCGTCATAGGCGCGGGCGACGTTGAACGGCAGGCAATGCTCATAGATCGCGTAATCGGCGAATTTCGGGTCGCATTCAGCGCGCACGGCGTCCCAGGCCTCTTTCAGCGACCCGCCGCGCGCGACCACGCGCTTGACCGGCGCATAGGTGCTGTCGACGAAATCCCAGGTGTTGGCGATGGCCTTTTCCACCATTTCCTCGCCGACCAGCGCATCGCCCCGGCCCGGCGCGATGGATTTGGGCTCATACTCGGCAATGGCTGCCAGCGTGTCGCCCCAATCGGCAAAATGCCCGTCGCCGCAGTAGCAGGCGGAATGGTATTCGACGATATCGCCGGTGAACATCACCTCGCTGTCGGGCACCCAGACCACCGCATCGCCGGCCGTATGCGCCCGGCCCAGATGCATGATGTCCACCCGGCGCTTGCCCAGATACACGGTCATCCTGTCGCTGAAGGTGGTGGTGGGCCAGGTCAGGCCGGAAATTTCCTCATGCCCCTGAAAGAGGCGCGGAAAGCGGCCGAATTCGCTGTCCCAGTCCTCTTGCCCCCGTTCGGCGACCATGGCGCGGGCCGTGTCGGACATGATGATCTGCCCCGCCCCATAGGCCGCGGCGCCCAGCACGCGCACGGCGTGGTAATGGGTCAGTACCAGATGGCTGATCGGTTTGTCGGTCACGCTGCGGATGCAGTCGACCACCTTGCGTGCCAGCCGCGGCGTGGCCTGCGCCTCGATCACCATGACGCTGTCATCGCCGATGATGACGCCGGAATTGGGGTCGCCTTCGGCGGTAAAGGCGTAAAGCCCCTCGCCGATTTCGGTGAACGAGGTCTTTTTTTCCGCCATATCGCCGGCCGAGGCGAAGCTTTTGGACATGATGGTCTCCGGTCTTTGGCGGGCCGGGGCGCTGCGGCCGGGCCCGCGTTGCATTTGCGAATCGATCCCGCGCAGGCTAGTAGTTGTAAATGTAACCATCAATGGGGAAGGTCATTGCCTTGTTTCTGCGCACCTATCTGCCCTATCGGCTGAACCTGCTGGCCGAACTGACCTCTGACGGCACGCGCGAGATCTATCGCAAGCGCCACGGTCTGACGCGGCCGGAATGGCGGGTGCTGGTCAATCTGGCCGAGGCGCCCTCGCTGACCGCCAGCGCGCTGTGTGCGCGGGTGCCGGCGCACAAGACAAAGGTCAGCCGCGCCCTGGTGGCGCTGGAGCGCCGCGGCTGGGTGCGCCGCACGGTTGATCAGCAGGACCGGCGGGTCAGCCATGCCGCGCTGACCGCACAGGGGCAGCGGGCCTTTGCCGCGATCCGGCCAGAGATGGAGGCCGCGACCGAGGCGCTGCTGGCGCCCCTGACGCCGCAGGAGCGTGCGCGGCTGGACGAGGGGCTGGCGGTGCTGGAGCGGCTTTTCGGTGTGGCAGGGCAGGGTGCGGCAGAGGAAGGCGGTGCAGCTCAGGGCGGTGACGGGGCTGCGCCTCTGGAGTGACCGCCGCTGCCCGACCCAGACGCGCCGCCCGGCCTGGACGCGCTGTCAGCCCAGCCCGCCCACCAGCCGGGCACTGTCGATCATCCGCACCGCATAGGCCCATTCGTTGTCATACCAGGCCAGCACGCGCGCCATCGTGCCGCCCGTGACCCGCGTCTGATCCGGTGCCACGATCGCCGAATGGGCGTCGTGGTTGAAATCGATGCTGACATTCGGGTGGTCGGTGACGGCAAGAACCCCTTTCAGCGGCCCCTCGGCCGCCGCGGCGCGCAGGGCGTCGTTGATCTCTTCCGCCGTGGTTTCGCGCGCGGTTTCAACCGTCAGATCGACGGCCGAGACATTGGCCGTGGGCACGCGCAGCGCCACGCCATCCAGCTTGCCCGCCAGATCCGGCAGCACCAGCCCCACGGCGCGCGCCGCGCCGGTGGTGGTGGGGATCATGCTGACCGCGGCCGCGCGGGCGCGGTAGAGGTCCTTGTGCAGCGTGTCCAGCGTGGGCTGGTCGCCCGTGTAGGCGTGCACCGTGGTCATGAAACCCTTGGTAATGCCCACCGTGCGGTGCAGCACCTGCGCCACCGGGGCCAGGCAATTGGTGGTGCAACTGGCGTTCGAGATGATGCGGTCCTCTGGCTGCAACTCGTCGTGGTTGACGCCATAGACGATAGTGCGGTCGGCGCCCTTTGACGGGGCAGAGACCAGCACCCGTCTCGCGCCGCCCTCCAGATAGACGCCGGCCTTGTCGGCATCCTTGAAGACGCCGGTGCATTCCAGCACGACGTCCACGTCCTCCCAGCCCAGATCGGCCGGATTGCGGATGGCCGTGGCGCGGATCGGGCCGCGGCCGATGTCGATACTGTCCTCGGTGGTGGTGATACTGCCCGGAAAGCGGCCATGCACGGAATCAAAGCGCAACAGATGCGCGTTCGATTCCACCGGGCCCAGGTCGTTGATGGCGACGATCTCCACGTCGCGGCGGTCCAGTTCGGCGACCGCCCGCAGGGCCAGCCGGCCGATGCGCCCGAAACCGTTGATGGCAAGTTTGATGGTCATGCTGCCCTCCTGTGGCTTGCTCTCAGGATAGGTAGCCGGGGCGGGCAGATCAACCAAGCGCGCGCCCCTGGGCAAGGCGCGCGCCGGTTCAGGGCGCGTCTGTCAACAAATCGTGCAACCCGCCGCCGCGGTGGGCCGCGCGGGGCTGTACCCTTCAGCCATCAGACGCAGCATCCCGCCCTCGACATTGATCACCGGCACCGGCAGGTGACGCGCCAGGATCTGCCCGGCGCGGCCGGACCGGTTGCCGGAACGGCAGATCAGCGCCACCGGCTGGCCGGGCTGCATCAGCGGCGCGATGGCCCGCATGAAGCTGGCCGGATCGTCAAAGGGGATGAGCCGCGCATTCGGCAGCACCCCGGTTTCGACCCATTCATGCGGCTGGCGGATATCGACCAGCAGCACCGGCGCCGTTTCTAGCTGCGCCGCCGGGGGCGCGGCGGTCAGCAGGTCCTGGGCAAGAGCCGGCAGGGGCGCCATCGCCGCCGCGCAGGCCAGCAGCATCGCCTTGACGGTCGTTCGGGCAGGGCGCAGCGGGGCGTTGGGGTGAAGAGCGTTTGGCAAGGGCTTTCCTGCACTTGTGAAGACATTCCGAATACAGAATATCATCATTGCCCAGCCGCGGCCATGGGGCGCCATGCCGCAGCACGCCCGGCGCAGCAAAACAGCCCCGGGCGGGGCTTTTCCGACCGGCGCGTCTGCCGTGGCAAGACGGGTGGTATCAGCCAAGCCGCCCCATCGCCGCCGCGACATCGGCCATGCGGCATGAAAAACCCCATTCGTTGTCATACCAGGCCAGCACCCGCACCGTGCGCCCGCCCACGACCTTGGTCTGTTCCGGCGCGAAGATCGAGGAATGCGTGGTGTGGTTGAAATCGACCGAGACCTTGGGTTCGGGGTCATAGGCCAGCACCGCGCCCATGCTGCCTTCGGCGGCGCGGCGCACCACCTCGTTGACCTCGTCCACCGTGACGTCGCGCGCGGCCACGAAGGTCAGGTCCACGGCCGAGACATTCGGCGTCGGCACCCGGATCGCCGTGCCGTCCAGCCGCCCGGCCATTTCCGGCAGCACCTCGCCCAGCGCCTTTGCCGCGCCGGTCGAGGTGGGGATCATCGCCATCGCCGCCGCGCGGGCGCGGTAAAGGTCGGCATGGCGGCGGTCCAGCGTCGGCTGGTCGCCCGTGTAGCTGTGGATCGTGGTCATGATGCCCGATTCGATGCCGATGCCTTCGTGCAGGACCTTGGCCAGCGGCGCCAGGCAGTTGGTGGTGCAGGACCCGTTCGACACCACCAGATGATCGGCCAGCAATTCGCGGTGGTTGACGCCGTAGACGATGGTCTTGTCGGCGTTCCTTGCCGGGGCAGAGACCAGCACCCGCTTGGCGCCGCGGGTCAGGTGCACCGCGGCCTTGTCGCGGGCGTTGAACTTGCCGGTGCATTCCAGCACCACGTCGATGCCCTGCCAGTCCAGTTCCGCCGGGTCATAGGTGGAAAACACCTTGATCGGCCCGCGGCCCAGGTCCAGCTTGCCGTCCTGCACCCGGATCTGGCCGGGAAAGCGGCCATGCACGCTGTCGTATTTCAGCAGATGGGCGTTGGTCTCGATGGGGCCGGTGGCGTTGATCGCCACCACCTCGACATCGTTGCGCGCGCTTTCGGCGATATGCGCCAGCGTGCAGCGCCCGATGCGCCCGAAGCCGTTGATCCCGATGGTAACAGTCATGTGCATTCTCCGCGCCTGAGGGCCGTTGATGGTCCGCAGCGGGCGCGGCGCGATCCCGGGGGCGCACCGCCCGCCGAAAGGGCGCCCGCCCCGTGGCCTTTCATCATACCTTCGTATACCGTTGCCGGGCGCGCAAAGGAACCCGAAAAGCGGGAATCCTGTCGCTTTCGCAAGGCGTTAGCGCAAACTTGCCGCGTTAGCGCAAACGCCATGCGGCGGGTCTTGTCAGCGCGCTGGCAGGCAGGGGCATCGGCGCGCACCCTTGCCCGCCTGTCCATTCGGCGCGGTCTGGCGTGGTTGCCCAGGTGGCTGGCGATCTGCCTTGCGTCCCGGCCCGGGGGTATGACAGAAGGCGCGCGACGGCGCATGGCCGTTCTTGCAGGCGTCATGGCGGGGGCCAATCCGGTGGGTCTGATCACGGCTTTCTATCTTCTGGTGGTCAATGTGGCGGCGTTCTGGGCCTTTGCCCATGACAAGCGCGCCGCCATCGCGGGTGCGCGCCGCATTTCGGAAGACCGGCTGCTGGCGCTGGCCTTTCTGGGCGGTTCCGCCGGGGCCAAGCTGGGGCAGAAACTGCTGCGCCACAAGCTGCGCAAGGAGCCGTTCCGCCAGCAGCTTGACGGGATCGTTGCGATCCAGATCGTGGCGATCGCCGCCTTCTGGGGGATCAGGTTCGTCGGTGCGGCGATGGCCCCGGCGGCAGGGGTCTGAGCGGCCTGCCCGAGGTCCGGGTCCAGGCCTGGGCGTCAGTCCTTACAGATCCGCCAGCCGGATGATCAGGTCGTCCAGCTGCGCGCAATCGGCATTGGCAAAGGCCAGGCGCAGTTCCTGATTGCCGGCCGCATCGCCCGATGGCCGGAACATCGTGCCCGGCAGCATCAGGACAGCGCGCCGCGCCAGCATATCGCGCGCCAGTTGTGGCGATGGGGTCTGGAAAGGGTGGCGCAGCCAGGCGAAATAGGCCCCGCAGCCCTGCAAGTCCCAGCCCGGCAACCGGGCAATCCCCGCAATCGCTGCCGCCCGCCGTCGCAGGATTTCCTGCCGCTCGCCGGCCAGCCAGTCGCCCAGGTTCTCCAGCCCCCAAAGCGCCCCCATCTGGCCCGGACCGGGGGCGCAGATCGCCACCGTGTCCAGGAACTTCTCGATCTCGGCCAACAGTGGCCTGGCGGCGATGATCGCCCCCACCCGGTGCCCCGTCAGCCGATAAGCCTTTGAGAACGAGTATAGATGCACCAGAACCTCGTCCCAGCCGGGGCGGGCGAACAGACCATGGGGAGGGCCGTCGCTGGTGTGAAAGTCGCGGTAGGTCTCGTCCAGGATCAGCGCCAGACCGTGGCGTGCGGCCAGATCGGCGAAGGTGTCGATCAGCGCGGGCGGGTATTCCACGCCGCCCGGGTTGTTGGGGCTGACCAGCACGATGGCGCGCGTGGCCGGGGTGATCAGGCGTGCGGCGTCCTCGGGGTCCGGCAGCAGGCCGGGGCCGCAGGGCAGGGGGCGGGGGGTGATGCCCTGCAGGCTCAGCCACATGGCGTGGTTGAAATACCACGGCACCGGGATGATGACCTCGTCGCCCCGGCCGGCCAGTGCCGCCAGCGCCGCGCAGAATGCCTGGTTGCAGCCTGCCGTGATCGCCACCTGATCGGCGCTGACCGCGCCGCGGTACAGCGCCGCCGTCTGCCGTGCCAGTGCCGCGCGCAGCGCCGGGATGCCCAGCACCGGGGCGTATAGATGCAGGCCCGGGTCCTCGGCCACGGCCTGCGCCATGGCTGCGCGCAGGGGCCCGGGCGGCGGGTCCACGGGCGCAGCCTGACTGAGGTTCAGCAGCGGCAGGTCCGGGGGTAGCGTGGTCTCGGCCAGCCAGCGGCGGGCCTGCATCACGGGCGGGGCAAAGGTGGCGGCGGTGGTGGCGGTGACGGGCAGGGGCATGGGGCGGGTCCGCGTTGGCAATCGCGCGCACCATGGCCCAGCCGGGCGCAGAAGGAAAGATCACCCGCCCTTGCCGAAGGGCGCAGACGCCCGGCAATTCCCGTTTGCGCCCGCGCGCCCTGCGGCCTACAGGTCCGGCCATGACACCTGCAGCCCGCCTTGCCGCCGCCATGGCGCTTCTGGATCGTTGGCTGGCCGGCGAACCGGCCGAGGCCGCGCTGACCCGCTGGGCGCGCGCCAGCCGCTTCGCCGGGTCCGGCGACCGCGAGGCGGTGCGTGATCTGGTCTATGACGCCATCCGCCAGCGCCGTTCGGCCGCCGCGCTGGGCGGGGCGCCGGATGACGGGCGCCCGGTCACGGGCCGCGCCCTGATCCTTGGCTGCCTGCGAGCGGCGGGCCAGCCGCTGCCGGACTGGACGGACCAGCGCCATGCCCCCGACCCGCTGAGCCCGGCAGAGGCCGCACGCCTGGCCGCCCCGCCCCCGGACATGCCCCGCGCCGCCGGGCTGGACATCCCTGACTGGCTGCTGCCTCATTTCGATCAGGCACTGGGCGCGCGGGCGGATGAGGTGCTGTCGTTGATGCGCACCCGTGCGCCGGTCTGCCTGCGCGCCAATGCCGCGCGCATCACGGCGCCTGCGCTGGCCGCCCGCCTCGCCGATGAGGGGGTGCAGGCCGGCCCCCACCCGTTGGCGCCCATGGCGCTGCATGTCACCGCCGGCGCCCGCCGCCTGCGCGCCACCCGGGCCTTTGCCGATGGGTTGTTCGAGCTTCAGGATGCGGCGTCCCAGGCGGTTGCGGAACGCGTCGCGGCGGCGATTCTGTCAGATCTTCCGGCGGGGGCGCGGGTTCTGGATTTCTGCGCCGGCGGCGGAGGCAAGGCCCTGGCACTGGCCGCGCGGGGTCTGTCGGTCACCGCCCATGACGCCGATCCGCGCCGCATGCGTGACCTGCCCGTGCGCGCGGCGCGGGCGGGCGCGGACATCGCGTTGACACCCGACCCCGCCGCGGGCGCACCCTGGCCGGCGATCCTGGCCGATGTGCCCTGCAGCGGCAGCGGCAGCTGGCGCCGCGCGCCAGAGGCGAAATGGACCCTGACCCCGGATGCGCTGGCCGGTCTGACCGCGCAACAGGACGCCATCCTGAAACGGGCCGCTGCGCTGCTCGCGCCCGGCGGGGTGCTGGGCTATGCCACCTGCTCGCTACTGCGCGCAGAGAACGAGGATCGCATCACCGCGCTGAGTGCGGCCCTGCCCGGCTGGGCCTGCATCGACCAGATGCGGCTGGACCCGCTTGATGGCGGGGACGGCTTCTTTCTGGCCCTGTTGCGTAAGCCGGCCTGACCCCAAACCTGCACAACTTATGAGAGAAACGTGCTGGCCAAGAGAGCGTTAAGATGGCATTAACGATATCGTGAAAAGGTGAACGGGCGCACAGGAACGCGCAGCGCAAGAAAAGGATCGCCTTGGCCGTGTATCCGTTCAGAAGCCCCGGGCGTGATGCCTCTGGCATTCCCCTTGCCGATCCCGTTTCGTCGTCCGCCCGGCCCGATGCGGTGCTGCCGGACGGTCAGCCGGGGGGCGCGGCCGATGCGGGCAGCGGTGCGGCACCTGGCGACGCGGCCCTGGAAACCCACGCGGCTAAAGGGGCGCCTGGCGCCTCAGGGTCAAGCGAGCCGGGCGCCGAATTCGCGCCCGGCATCGCGCCGGGCCTCACGCACGGGGTCACATCGCCCGCGCAGGCCGCGCGGGCTGACGGGAAACCGGCACTGCCGGCGCTGACCGACGCCTTGGCCGCGGTGCTGATCCTGGCGGCTTTGGCACTGATTGCGATGGCGACGCTGCTGCTTGATCCAGGCCCGGGCGGTCTCGTAGCCACGGCCATCGGCGTGACGCTCATGCTGCTGGCGGCCGGGATGCGGATACGAATGGCGCATGGACGACGCAGCGGCGCGGCGCAAGCGCGGCTGCTGGCGCGGCTGCACCGGGACGATCCCCAGCCGGTCATCGTGACCGACCGGCAGGGGATGCCGGTCGCCGCCAACCCGGCGGCCGGTGCGCAGACCCCCGTCTGCCTGATCGCCCGCCACTGCGCCGAACCCGAACGGCTGGTCGACGACCTGCGGCAGGAAGCCCTGTGCCGAGGGCATGCCGAGCGCGTTCTCAACCGCAACGGCAAAAGCCTGCGGCTGTCGGCCCTGCGGGTTGCGGCGCAGGGAGGCCCGGCGGCGCTGCTGCTGGTCTGGCAACGTGCCGATCTGCCCGCCCAGGCCAGCCGGCCGGTCACCGCACTGGGGCTGCCCGTGCTGACCCTCGGCCCCGGTAACGCGCCGCTGGCCGCCAATCCTGCCCTGCGGCGGCTATGCACCGGGCAGGAAGATGACGCCACCGCGGTTTCGCATGCCACGGTCGCCGACCTGCCCGGCATGGCGGCGCTGCTGCCGCAACTCACGCCCTTGCGTGATGCCGATCCGGCCATGATGCCCACGCCCGCCCGGCCGGTCACGCTGCTGGGCCGCCCCATGCTGGCCCGCGCGGCGATGGCGCAGGACGGCCAGATCGACATCGTGCTGACGCCGTCGACGCACGAAGATGCCGCGCCCCGGTTTCCACTATCGCCGCCCTCATCTGCAACGCCTTCGTTCCCACCAGATCTGGGCAACGACCAGCCCGCAACCACCCCGCTGACGGCCGAAAAGGCCGATCAGGCCGCGCCGCACGCCACGCCGCCCCTTGCGGCCTTCGCCGATTTCGAGAACCTGCCCGTGGCGCTCATGCTGATCGAGACCGATGGCGCGGTGCGCCGCAGCAACCGCCTGGCGCGGGACCTTCTGGGCCTGACCCCGGGGCCTGCGCCCTATCTGTCGGAACTGGTCGAGGCGCTGGGCCGGCCGGTCGCCGACTGGCTGGCCGATGCGCAGGCCGGTCGCGCGCTCAACCGCCCGGAGGTCATGCGCGCCACCCGGCCGAGCCAGGAAACCTTTGTCCAGATCATCCTGCGCCGCGCGCCGGCCGCGGGGCGGCTTCTTTTCGCCGTGATCAGTGATGCCACCGAGATGAAGACGCTCGAGGCGCGCTTCGTGCAAAGCCAGAAGATGCAGGCGATCGGCCAGTTGGCCGGTGGCGTTGCGCATGATTTCAACAACCTTCTGACCGCCATTTCCGGCCATTGCGACCTGCTGCTGCTGAACCGGGACTATTATGATCCGGAATATGACGATCTGATGCAGATCCACCAGAACGCGAACCGGGCGGCGGCACTGGTGCGTCAGCTTCTGGCCTTTTCGCGCCGTCAGACGATGAAGCCGGAAAAGCTGCCGCTCGAAAACCTGCTGGAGGATCTGGCGCAACTGCTCACCCGGCTTGTGGGCGAACGGATCGCGCTGAAACTCTCGCATGATCGCCGCCTGGGGCCGATATGGGCGGACCGGCGCCAGCTTGAACAGGTGATCATGAACCTGGTGGTCAATGCGCGCGATGCGATGCCGATGGGCGGGGAGATCCGGATCCGCACCAGCGCGCTGCATCTTGAACAGGACAGGGAACGCGGCCGCGCGCGCATCCCGGCGGGGGACTATGCGTTGATCGAGGTCGAGGACGAGGGCATCGGCATTCCCGACGACAATCTGGACAAGATCTTCGAGCCGTTCTTCACCACCAAGAAACCCGGAGAGGGCACCGGGCTGGGTCTGTCCACGGCCTATGGTATCGTCAAGCAGCTGGGCGGCTACATCTTTGCCGACAGTACCGAAGGCACGGGCACGGTCTTTTCGCTTTATTTTGCCACATACGGATCGGCGTCCTTCCCGGGGATCGGCCATGATGACGGTCCCGCTGCGCCGGCGGTGACATGGCAGGCCGAAGGGGCGCATCAGCCGGCCCCTTCGATATCCGGCGCCGCGCGGGCGGGCGAGACACCAGCCCGGCCCGGAACGGAGGATGTCGCGGATGCCACCGGGCCGTCGCTGCGGCCTGCTGGCGCGGCCATCGCGCCGCCGATGGCGGAAGCGCCGCCCGCCGCCGCGCCGTTCCTGCCGGACCCGTGTTGCCAGCCGGCGGCGGCGAACCCATCTGGTGACCTGCGCAATCTGGTTGCCCGCCCCGTATTGCCCGGTGCCGTGTCGCCCGGTGCCGTGTCTCCCGCCACGCCCGCGCCGGCGACCGCGGGCACCGATACAACCGTTCTTCTGGTCGAGGACGAGGCCCCGGTGCGCGCTTTCGCGGCCCGCGCCCTGCGGTTGCAGGGCTACCGCGTGATCGAGGCCGAGAACGGCGAACAGGCGCTGCATTTCCTGCAGGAGCCGACGCTTGCGGTGGATATCTTTGTTTCGGATGTGGTGATGCCGGGGCTGGACGGTCCGGGCTGGGTCGCCCAGGCGCTGGAGCAGCGGCCGGACACGCCGGTCGTCTTTACCTCTGGCTATGCCGAAGACAGCCTGAGCGCCGCGCTGTCGCGCATCCGCGGGGCCGTCTTTCTGGACAAGCCCTTCAGCCTGACGGCGCTCAGCCGTTTGATCGAGGAACAGATGTCATGGGCGCGAAACAAGGGCGCAGGCCGCCGGTGACGGCCAGGCCTGGGGGACAGGCGAAAGTGCTCAGGCGAAATGGGGCAGGCGCGATGGCGGGCCTCAGGTTGCGTCAGGCAGGCAGGGTCGGGAGGTCGTCTTGCAGGGGCAGAGTTCGGCGCGGGGATCGGCCAAAGCGCGAAGGCGCAGGGGCAGTCCACAGGGCGCCAGCGCAGGGAAACACCGCAGGCATCGGCCGCGGCAGGCAATCGGGAGCAGGGACCATGCAGCATGAAGCGGATACCGGGGCATGGGCCCGTTTGCGGGCGGCAGCGTTGGCGCAGCCTGCGCCCCGCCGGATGTCGGCCCCGCGCGCACCGGCGATACCGGCCACGGCGCCCGGACACTTGCCCGCGCCGCCCCGCAGGGCGGGCGTCCGTGAGCGTGGCCCGGCCTGGCTGGCGGTCATCCCGGTTCTGGCCCTGGCGGCTGCGTGCAACACGCCCTCGGTCCTTCTGGATCCGCGGACAGAGCAGGTGCACATCGGCCCGGATGTCTTTCACGTGCTGGTGGATGGCGACACCGCCATCATCGCCAACTTCTCTACCGGGACGAACCTGATGCTGCGGGTCGAGGAAGGCGCACGCGATGCTGCAGAGCAGGTCAGCGGCTGCCGCGTGACGACGATGGTGAAGAACGAGGCGATCAACCGCTGGCAGGCCCGGCTGCGCTGCCCGTGACCTGCCCGCCCGGCATCGGCGCGCGTGGCGTCGCAACAGGGCGTCGCAACAGGGTATCGGCACGGTGCGCGATTTCGGCTGGCCTATGGCCCGCGCTTTCGCTAGGTCTGCTGCAGAACGCCAGAAACCACCGCCAACAACCCCCGGATGTCCCGCCATGTCGCCGCTCAAGATCCAGCAAGGTTCGTCGAAACATTCCGCCTATGACTTGCGTGACCCCTTTGCCGAAGTGGTGGAGGCGCATACGCTGGCGGTGATCGTGGATAACGAACCCGGTGTGCTGGCCCGGGTGATCGGCCTGTTTTCGGCTCGCGGCTACAATATCGAAAGCCTGACCGTGGCCGAGACCGACCACGAGGGCCACCGCTCGCGCATCACCATCGTGACGACCGGCACGCCGCAGGTGATCGACCAGATCAAGGCGCAGCTGGGCCGTATGGTGGCCGTGCATGCCGTCCATGACCTGACCGTCGAGGGCCCGCATGTGGCGCGCGAACTGGCGCTGCTGAAGGTCGCGGGCAAGGGTGAGGCGCGCATCGAGGCGCTGCGCCTGGCCGAGATCTTTCGTGCCAATGTCGTCGATTCGACGCTGGAAAGCTTTGTCTTCGAGATGACCGGCGCGCCCGAGAAGATCGAGGCCTTCGCCGATCTGATGCGCCCGTTGGGCCTGAGCGAGATTGCCCGCACCGGCGTCGCGGCCCTGGCGCGCGGCGCCCAGGGCCAGGGCTGAGGCCAGGGCTGGAGGCCAGGGCTGGAGGCCTGGCGCGACCGCTCAGGCCGGGCCGTGGCGGGGCGCCTCGCCCGCCACCGGGCGGGCCAGTGACAGGCAGATCAGCGCCACGCCCGCGCAGCCCAGCATGCCCAGCGTGACCGGCAGTGCGGTGCCGTCATAGGCGCGCGCGATGGGCGTGGCGATCAGCGCCGCCGCCATCGTCGACACGCCCCCCATGACCGAGGCCGCGGTCCCCGCCACATGGCCCAGAGGCTCCAGCGCCATGGCGTTCATGTTGCCGAAGATCATCGCGATGGTGCTGAACTGCACCAGCATCAGGGCCATGAACGGCACAAAGCTGTCCCGTCCCAGCGCGATCAGCCCCAGCATGCCCAGCGCCGCCAGGGCCTGCAGCAGCATTGCCATCACCACCAGCCGGTGCATGCCCAGCCGCATCACCAGCCGCGCGTTCAGCAGGCTGGCCGGCACCGAGCCGATGGCGATCAGCGCGAACCAGAACGGAAATTCCGCCGCGCGGCCATAGGTCTGGTCAAACAGCACCGGCATGCTGGCCAGCCAGGCGAACATGCCCGCAAAGGCAAAGGACAGCGCCACCAACAGCAGCCGGACGCGGCGGTGGCCGGCGATTTCGGCCAGGGTTGCGGCCAGCACGCGCGCCTGCAGCGGCCGGCGCGCGGCGGGGGGCAGGGTTTCGGGCTGGCGCAGCGCCAGCCAAAGGCCGGATGCCAGGCCGAAGGCGAGGAAGCTCCAGAATATCGCGCGCCAGCCGAAAAGCGCCGCGATGCCGGCGCCGATCAGCGGTGCGACCGCCGGCACCAGGATGAACACCGCCATGGCAAAGGACATGATCCGCGCCATGGCTCGCCCCGCGAAAAGGTCGCGCACCATGGCCTGCGTCACCACCCGCGGCGCGGCCGAGCCGACGCCTTGGACGCAGCGCGCCGCCAGCAGCATCTCGATGCTTTCGGTCAGCGCGGCCACCGTCGCAGCCACCATGTAGAGCGCGATGCCGAACAGGATGACCCGCTTGCGCCCGAACGCATCCGATATCGGCCCGGCGAGGAAGGTGCCCAGCCCCAGGCCCAGCACGAAGACCGTGACCACCAACTGCGCGCGCCCCGGATCGGCGGGCGACAGCGCGCGGCCGATATCCACCAGCACCGGCAGCATCGCGTCGATGGCAAAGGCGACGGTGGAAAAGAGAAAGGCCAGAAGCGCGATGAATTCCGCCCGGCTCAGGCGTTGCGCGTCGGGCGGGGCCACGGGTGGGGTAGCGGGGTTGGCGCTCATGGCCGCCCCGCCAGATCGTCCAGCACCCGCAGCCAGAAATCGGGCTCCTGCGCGCCTGTGATCACATATTGCCCGTCCAGCACGAAGCCCGGCACCCCGCGCAGGCCCTGTTCGCGGATCGCCGCGTCACGGGCGCGGATATCGGCGATGTCATTGTCGCCGGCCAGCAGGGTGTCGATCATTGTGCGGTCCAGCCCCGCGCCCTGCGCCAGGTCGGACAGCGTGGCCCGGTCGCCGATATCGCGGCCCTCGTTGAAATAGGCGCGGAAGAGGGCGCTGACCATCGCCGCCTGCCGCCCCTCCAGCCCGGCCCAGTGGATCAGCCGGTGGGCATCCAGCGTCGAGGGGGTGCGCGTGATGCGTGACAGGTCCATCGCCAGCCCCGCCCCCTCGGCCGCCTGCTGCACGGGCAGATAGGCCTGCACCACCTGCTGCGGGGGGCCGAATTTGGCCTGCAGGTATTCGCGCCGGTCCATGCCCCCGGCCGGCATGTCGGGGTTCAGCATGTAGGGCTGCCAGGAGATGGCAAAGGGGTGGTCGGGGCGGCTTTCCAGCGCGGCGTCCAGTTTCGCCTTGCCGATATAGCACCAGGGGCAGATGGGGTCGGAATAGATATCCAGTGTGATCATTCGGTTGTTCCCCATTCCTGCCGCAGCCGGCGGCGGTCCAGCTTGTTGTTGGCCGCGCGCGGCAGGGCCGCCATGCAGCGATAGACCCGCGGCTGCTTGTAGCGCGCGAGCATCGCCCTGGCATGGGCCTGTAGCGCGTCCTCGCCGGGGTCGTCATCCTGCGGGACATAGGCCAGTGCGATCACGCTGACCCCGTCGCGCAGGGGCAGTTCCACGGCGGCGCTTTCGGCCAGGCCGGGATGGGCGTCAAAGGCGGATTCGACCTCCAGCGGCGAGACGCGGAACCCGCCGGCGTTCATCATGTCATCATCGCGGCCCAGATAGGTGATGGCGCCGTCCTGGGCCATCATCGCCGTGTCGCCGGTCAGAAACCAGCCGTCGCGCAGCCGTGCGGCGCTGTCCCTGGCCGCGCCCCAGTAGCCCAGCATCAGGCCCGGATCATCCGCCGCCACCGCAAGTTGCCCCGGCGCCCCGCGCGGCACCGGCTGGCCATCGGCGCCCAGCACCGCCACGCAGCGGCCCGGTTGCGGGTAGCCCGCGGTTCCCTTCGGCGCCGGGCGCGTGGGGCTGGCGGCGATGTAGGTAGAGACCTCGGACATGCCCAGCGCCTCGTAGACCGGTGTGCCGGTGGCGGTTTCCCAGCCGGTGCGGGTGGTGTCCGGCAGGGCTTCGCCCGCCGACAGGCCGTGGCGCAGGCGGGGCAGGGGCGGCACCGGTATTTTCAGAAGCTGGCGATAGACGCCGGGCGCGGCGGCAAAGATCGTCGCGTCGAAGCGTTTCATCAGCAGCGGCAGTTGCGCGGGCGCGATGCCGGGCTGCGGGATCAGCGCGGTGGCGCCGATCGCCCAGGGGTCCATCAGCCCGGTGCCCAGCGTGTAGGTCCAGTTGAAGGCGCCGGCATGCATCAGCCGGTCATCGGCGCGCAGCCCGTACCAGCCGTCCCACATCATGCGCCGCGCCCAGATGGCGCGATGGGCATGCATCACCGCCCGCGGCCGGCCCGAGGAGCCGGAGGTGAACACCATATAGGCCAGCCGGTCGGGGCTGCCGCGGTCCCAGTCGCAGGGCGGCAGGGATTGCCAGCGGGTCAGGTCCGCGGCGGGCAGGACGTGCGCGGCGTCTGTTTCCGGCAGCGCGATCCCCTCGCCGGCCAGCACGGCGGCGGGCTTCAGGGTGGCGGCCATGGCCGTGATCTCGGGCGTGGTGAGCTGCGACGAGGTCGGCACCGGCACCACCCCTACGGCAATGGCGCCCAGATAGGCCAGCGGGAAATCCACCGTGTTGCCCAGCCGCAAGAGCAGCCGGTCGCCGGGTGCCAGGCCGGCGCGCAGGAACCCTGTGCCGATGCCGCGCACGGCGGCCGTCAGCCGCGCGTATGACCAGCGTTCGGCCCCCGTCAGGCGCAGCACCTGCAGGGCGATATGGTCGGGCTGCGCCTCGCCCGCGGCCAGCACGTATTCGGCCAGGTTGAAGGGCACGGGGCAAGGGGCAAAGGGGCGATGATCGGCAAGCGAGAGCATGGCGGGCTTGCTACGCCCCGGCGCGTCAGGGGGCAAGGGGTGAGCGATGGCCAGCGCCGGGGCCAGAGACAGAGCCGGGGCCAGAATTGGGGCCAGAATCGGGGCCAGAGCCGGGGTTACGCCCCGGCGGCCAGAAAGACGTTCTGGTCCTGCCGGTCCACCGGCCGATAGCCATGGCGCGCGGCCAGGTCCTGCAGAAACGGATCGGCCGGCAGATCGGCGCCGCCGTGCCCCTCCAGCACCAGAAGCGGGCGGCAGCGCGCGATGGTTTCCGCCGCGCCCTGAAGGGCGGCGATCTCGTGCCCTTCGGTGTCCAGCTGGATCACGCCGACATGCCGCGCGCCGACCACCGCATCGATGGGCAGGATCTGCACGCGATCAAAGGCCTGGGCCGCCCGTTCCGCCGCCTCGCCCTGCGGCGCGGGGGCGATGCGCGCGCCCCCGCCCAGCGAGCGGCCCTTCTTGTCGCGCGTGCGCATGACCATCTCGCCGGGCGCGGCGCCCATGCCGGCATGGGTGAGCGTGCAGTTGGTCAGCCCGTTCAGCCCCCGCGTCACGCTGGCGCAAAGGTAGTTCACGCGCACCGGCTCGAACCCCCAGAGATGGGCCTGCGCGCGATGGGTCAGTCGGCCCAGATGCGGCAGGAAATCGCCGAAATAGGTGCCCCCGGTCACGATATCGCCGCCCTGGTAATGCGCCTCCAGCGCCTTCAGCGTCGCCGCCTCCCAGACCGCGCCGCGCATGATTGCCATCGCGCAGGGCCGGTGCAGCGATTCGCGCGGCACGCAATAGACCCCCAGACGGTTGCGGGCGATGTAATGATCCAGCGCGTCGCCTGGTTGCATGCGGCCATTCCCCCGAAGCCAGACCCGGTGCCGATACCCCCCCGCCAAAGCAGCGAAGGGGGGCGCGGCAGGGTTGCTCAGTCTTCGCCGTCCTCGCCTTCCGGTTCGGCTGCGGGCGCGGGCGGCGGCATCGGCGTGCGCTCGCTCAGGTCGGCCAGGGCGGCGGTGAAGCCCATCAGCGACACCCGCGCGCCGACCACCTGTTCGGTGTTGCGGAAGGGCCGGAACAGCACAAAGGCATGCGAGCCCGCGCGCATGGCGGCGGTCTCTTCCTCGCTCAGGCCCAAAAGCGCGATGCAGCCGATCTGGGTGCAGACCTGGAACGGCTCCTCGCGCAGCTCGCCGTCATCGCCGATCTGCCATGCAAGGCCGGTCAGCAGGAAGGTCTCCAGCGGGGTGGTAATGGTGGCGCCTACCTCGAATTCCTCGTCACCGGGCAGGGCGGCCATGGTGATCTCGGCCAGCGGGGTCTCGTCCTCGCCGACGATCATCTGATACATCTCGCACAGTTCCGGCCCACCTTCCTCGAACCGGGTGCACAGGATTTCCCAGTCCTGATGCTCTGCCACGACATAGGGCTGGCCCAGCGGCGGGGTCTCGTCCTCTTCCGCCAGGGCGGGGCCGGCGGTGAACGCGGTGGCGGCGAGGCCCAGCGCAAAAAGCCCGGGCAGAAGGTAGGATTGAGCGCGCATGAAATGCCTCATTGCTGACGATTTGTCCTGCACCTAGCACGAAGCCGCGTTGCTGTCAGCACCCCCCGTCGGGCAGGCAGTGGTCGCCAGAGAAATCCGAAAGGTGCGAAAAGCCAGAGGTGCGGAAAAACGAAAAGGGCCCGCAAGCTGGACCCTTTTCATTTTTTTCTCCCTGTCGGACTGGCCGACTTATTGATGCGGACGCTAGAAAGATTCTGGGGGTGCGTCAACGAAAAAATCTCGGCTCATCTTTGCGTTGAGTGGCGCTAAACCATGGCGGGCATCGGGCATGCCCTCTGGGCAGGGTGGCGGAATTGGTGCAAGACGGATTGGCAGACAAGGTGCCGGGTGCAGTGGTCAAGGAGCAAGACGATGGCGGCAGCGGAGACAGGGCAGGGTGATCTGTTCATCGGCGGGGGCGGGCCGGATCAGGCGGACCCGCAGGCGCTGGTCATGCGGCTGGCAAACCGGCACGGGCTGATCGCCGGGGCCACCGGGACGGGCAAGACGATCAGCATGCAGATCATGGCCGAGGGGTTTTCGCGTGCCGGCGTGCCGGTGTTCCTGACCGATGTGAAGGGCGATGTCGGCGGCATGGCCACGCCCGGTACCCCGCGCGACGCCTTTGCGCGCCGCGCGGCGACCATCGGGCTGGCGGATGTGGGCTATGCCGCCTGTCCGGTCATCTTCTGGGATCTGTTCGGCCAGGCGGGCCATCCGGTACGCGCCACGGTGGCCGACATGGGGCCCTTGCTGTTGTCGCGCGTCATGGACCTGACCGAGGCGCAGGAGGGCGTGATCAACATCGCGTTCCGCATCTCGGACGAGAACGGCTGGCCGATCCTGGATCTGAAGGATCTGCGCGCGATCCTGGCCTTCATGGCCGAAAACCGGGCAGAGCTGTCGGCGCGCTACGGCAATGTGACCACGGCCTCGGTGGGGGCGATCCAGCGCCGGCTTCTGGTGCTGGAGAACCAGGGCGCGGACATGTTCCTGGGCGAACCGGCGCTGAAGATCGACGACCTGATGCGCCAGGCCCCGGACGGGCGCGGCTATGTCAGCATCCTGCATGCCGAGCGGCTGATGAACACGCCGCGGCTTTATGCTACCTTTCTGCTGTGGCTCTTGTCGGAACTTTTCGAGCAACTGCCCGAGGTCGGCGACCCGCCGAAGCCGAAACTGGTGTTCTTCTTCGACGAGGCGCATCTGCTGTTCAACGGCGCCCCGCGTGCGCTGGTGGAAAAGATCGAACGGGTGGCGCGGCTGATCCGGTCAAAGGGGGTGGGGGTGTATTTCATCACCCAGAACCCCGATGACGTTCCAGACACGGTGCTGGCGCAACTGGGCAACCGGGTGCAGCACGCGCTGCGCGCCTTTACCGCGCGGGACCAGCAGGCCTTGCGCCGCGCCGCGCAGACCTACCGGCCGAACCCGCGTTTCGATACCGAGGCCGCGCTGCGCGATGTCGGTGTCGGCGAGGCGGTGACCTCGTTCCTCGAGGATCGCGGCGCGCCGGGGATGGTAGAGCGCACGCTGATCCGCCCGCCGGCCTCGGCCATGGGGCCGATAGCGGACGCGGCGCGGGCGCAGGTCATGGCGGCCTCTCCCGTGGCGGGGGTTTATGACACCGCTATCGACCGCGACAGCGCGCATGAAATGCTCGCGCGCCGGGCCGAAGAGGCCGCGCGCGCCGCCGAGGCGCCGGCGGACCGGGCGGCACAGGAGGACTTCGCCCAGGCCCGGCGCTACGAGCCGCCGGTGCGGGCCTCCGGCGCGCGGCGCATCGGTGGGGCAGTTGGGGGTGCGGGCGGGGCCACATCGGTGCGTACACCGGCAAAGACGGCGCCGGCCCGGTCCTCGCGCCGGGATAACCCGGTCGATGCTTTCGCCAAATCCTTTGCGCGGCAGTTGGGCACGCAATCGGGGCGGGCGCTGACCCGGGGCGTGCTGGGCACGCTGTTTCGCGGGCGTTGACGAGGCTGCATGACCCAAGCGGCAAGAACACCCCCAGCGGCCATGCCGGAAACGGGTCCGGAAACGGGGCTTGATGCGGAAATCGCGCGCCGGCTGCAGGCAATGCAGCAGTCGCGGGGCAAGCAGGCGCGGGTGACATCCTTTACCCATGACGGGCGGCGGCTGTGGCTGAAGTGCGCCGAATCCCGCTTGCCCCTGGTGCAGAGACTGCAAAAGGGCGACGCTGCCCGCGCCTTGCGCGCCGATATCGCGGGGCTGCGCTTCATGGCGCGTCACGGGCTGCCGGCGCCTGCGCTGCTGTCATCCGGGCCGGGGGTGCTGGTGATCGCTGATGCGGGCGCGCCCCTGTCTGTGCTTTTTTCCGGCCGCGCCGCCCCGGAGGACGAGCAGGCGCGCGCGCTTGCCTCGGCGATGCGGGCGCTGGCGGCGCTGCACGGGGCAGGCGGGCGGCACGGGCGGCCGAAACTGCGCGATATCTGCTGGGATGGCGCCCAGGCGCGGCTTATCGATTTCGAACGTTTCCGCGCCCCGGCGCGCCCGCGCGACATGGCGCTGGACTGGCTGATCTTCCTGCATTCGCTGCTGGAGATCGAACGCAACGCGACGCCGCTTTTCCGGCGTGCCGCGCGGGTCTGGCTGCGGGATGCCCCGCCGCCCGCCCTGGATGCGGCGCGGCGATACCTGCCCCTGCTGCGCTTTCTGCGCCCGGCGCTGCGTCTGCTGGCGCGCCTGCGGCCCGGCAACAAGGAGATCCGCGCGCTGATTGCCCTGCCCGGGGCGGTGAAAACGGTCCTGGACGGTCACGCCGCCACGGGGGGCGGATGACACCCTGCGGTCAGGGGGGGGCGGCCACAGAGCATGTCGCGCTTATGCGGGACCTTCTTGCGGGCGACAGGCCCTAGAGGCGGGCCTCTCCCCCCTCGGCCTGGGCGCAGAACATGTCATAGACCAGCGCGATCGTGCGGGCGACGCGCTGGTCGCCCAACGAGTAATACACCGCCTTGCCTTCCCGCCGGCACTTGACCAGACCCTCCAGCCGCAGCCGGGCCAGTTGCTGGCTGACGGCGGCCTGCCGGGACCCCAGAAGCTGTTCAAGTTCTGTGACGGTCTTTTCCCCCGACGACAGGAAACACAAAAGCATCAGCCGCCCTTCATGGGCTAGCGCCTTCAGAAAGGCAGCGGCCTGCTGGGCCTGTTCGATCATGTCATCCGCAGGGATGGCACTGCAGTTTTCGCTGTCGGTGGTGGGCAGCCTTGG
>SKHK01000280.1 GCA_007117005.1 Paracoccaceae bacterium | reverse complement strand
GCCTCGATCACCAGGGGCTGCACGCCCGCCTGCCGCAAGGCCTGCGCGGCGGCGAGGCCAGAGAGACCGGCCCCGATGACGATGACAGCCGGCCCGGTCATCCCGCCCCCCTGCCCGCGCATGGGACGTCAGGATGGCCTTGGGTGGTTGTGGCTGGTCTGGTCACGGCGCCGCCCACTGAATGAATGCCTGTTCAGTGTTGCGCGGTGATGTGATTCGGTCAACAGGGAAGTTTGGGGGATGCGGTGGTGTGGAGGCCCGCCGCTACCGGACAGCGATTGAATGACGCGCCACAGAGGGCAGCGCCCGGCCCGAGGGGTGGGCGAGAAGCGCCCGCCCGTCGTGCCGCAGGCACGCCTTCGGCGTGACGGGGGCGGGTCGGGCGCTGCCCGGGCCTCTGGCCCGGGCGGATATCGATATATCAGCGCCAATCCGGAACGACCGGTTGCTATTCCTTCCCACGCTTGGTTCCGCTACCAGTTGAAGGCCGACTTCCACTTTGATCCTTTCTGGTGTTGCCATAAGTCGGCGCTTTCCGACCTTCGCCACTGCCAGTTGTGGGGCGTCTTCCGGAACCTCCAGAACCGTTATTTCCTTTCGGACCAGTTCTTGGCCCTACAGAGCCGCCTTTTTTGTCACTCACGATGATCCTCCTGCAACAACCGCCCAAGGGATTATCTGCGCAAACGCACAAATCATGGCAAATGTTAATTTCCGCTGTGCCGACTCGATTTTGGTCTCATTATCCAAAAAATACCATTCTCCATCTGCAACGTATCGCTTTATGAAGTCACGACGGGATAAAACGGTCACATTGTCGTACATAATAGTGGTGTCGAAAGATGTCGTAATTTCCTCAAACTGAATAAGCACAGCAACTGAAAACCCAATCGAAGCCGAAAGCAACGCTAAACCAATCAATAACAAGACTGTGTTTTCGTTCGAGAAAACCCAAATCCCAGAAAATGCATCAGTACCGAGAAGATTTCCAAAGAAACTGGCTATTAACCCTGCGACCGCCGCAGAGACACCTGCCTGACCCCTGAGACTGATCAAATACTCTGACTGCTTAGACAATTTATTTTGAAGATGCTCCAGCAAGAACAGCTCGAGGTCGTCGCGACTCTCCATCCGCCAGCCCTCCGCTTACGCTCCGGGCGTTCGCGCCTGAAAACGCGCCACTGGCGCCCTTTCACCCCGGCTTAGCCGGGGTCGGCGCTCACCCCCACTCCCCCTCAAACTCCCGCCATTCCCGCGCGCTCATGCCGGAATTCGCCTGCGTCACCACCTCGCCCGCCAGCCGGCGCTTCAGGCAATCCACCGCCGCCGCCGACAGGGTCACGCCCCCCACACGATAATCCGAAAACGCCTTCCAGGCCAGCGGCACCCAGTCGGCCACCGCTGCGGCTATCGCGTCGGCATAGACCCGGATCTCGTATTGCGCGTGCTCATCCGCCCGCAGCCGCAGGAAGTGGAACAGGTTGTGCAGGTCCGTCTTCCAGTACCATTGCGTGTAGATGTTCATCGGCAGGTTCATCCGCGCCAGTTCCCGCGCCAGCCCCTGCTGCCCCTCGTCCGACAGCATCGCCTCATAATGGTCATACATCTGCGCGGCGTCCGATTTCAGCATCGCCAGCACGCGCTCGGCCTCTTCCCCCTGCAGCACCGCCCCGCGCCCCTGATTGTTGACCGTCGATTGCGCCGCCAGCGCATCCGGCGCGGGGATGTAGAATTCCCGGTCCAGGATCGAATAGCGCGCCGAATATTCGTTCACATTCGCCGTGCGGTGCCGGATCCATTGCCGCGCCACGAAGACCGGCAGTTTGACATGCAGCTTGATCTCGCACATCTCGAAAGGCGTCGAATGCCAGTGGCGCATCAGATAGCGGATCAGCCCCTCATCATTCGACACATGTTTCGTGCCCGCCCCATAGCTGACCCGCGCCGCCTGCACGATGGCCGCATCATCGCCCATGTAGTCGATCACCCGCACGAACCCGTGGTCCAGCACCGGCAGGGCGCGGTAGAGGTGGCGCTCCATCCCATCTGACACCGCGCGCAGGGTCTGGCGGGGGGTGGCGCGCTGGGCGTCGATCTCGGCTTGCTGTTCGGGGGAAAGGGGCATGGGCGGTTCCTGTGGTTGCGGGCCGGGGGCAAGGCGCTATCCTTGCCGCTAAGCGAAGGAGCGAGTCATGAAATATCTGCATACCATGGTCCGGGTGAAGGACCTTGAACAGTCCATCGCGTTCTACCGCCTGCTGGGGCTGGAGGAAACCCGGCGGCATGAAAGCGAGGCCGGGCGCTTTACCCTGGTGTTCATGGCCCCGCCGGGCCAGCCGGAATGCCCGGTGGAGCTGACGTATAACTGGGACGGGGACGATGCCCTGCCATCCGACAGCCGGCATTTCGGGCATCTGGCCTATGAGGTGGAGGATATCTACGCCAAATGCACTGAACTGCAGGCCGCCGGCGTGACCATCAACCGCCCCCCGCGGGACGGGCGCATGGCCTTCGTGCGCTCGCCGGACAATATCTCGATCGAACTGTTGCAGAAGGGCGCGGCGCTGCCACCGGCAGAGCCCTGGGCCTCGATGGAGAGCGTGGGCCATTGGTAAGGTGGCTGGCGCTGGCGCTGCTGCTGGCCGGTGCGCCGGCAGGGGCGCAATGCCGGCTGGCGCTGGCGCTGGGGATGGATATCTCGGCCTCGGTCGATGCGCGGGAATATGGGCTGATGATGCGGGGCACGGCGACGGCGCTGCTGTCGGACCCGGTGCGCGCGGCCCTATTTGCCGACCGGCCGGTGGCGCTGGCCGCCTATGTCTGGGCGGGGCGGCGAGAACAGGCGGTGGTGTTGAACTGGGCGCTGATCGACAGCGAAGCGGCGCTGGAGGCATTCGCCGCCGATCTGGCGCGCTATCCCCGCCCGCGCGGCGACCCCATCGCAGGCTGGGCGGGCATGACGGCGGTGGGCGCGGCGATGCTGACGGGCCGGTCACTGCTGGCGCGCGCGCCGGATTGCGATGCGCTGGTGCTGGATATCGCCGGTGACGGGGTGAACAATGACGGGCCGGAACCGGGGCCTATGCGCGCGGAAATGGGCGATGTGACGGTGAATGCGCTGGCCGTGGCGGGCGCTGTGGGGCCGGGGCACCTTGACTACGACCCCGACGGCCCGACGCTGGCGGAATGGATGCGCCGGAACGTGATCACCGGCCCCGGCGCCTTTGTCGAACCGGCCGCGAATTACGACGATTTCGAACGCGCCATGCAGCGCAAGCTGGAGCGCGAACTGACCCCGCCGCTGCTGGGGCTGGCGCGATAGGCGGCCGGGCCAGCCCCGCGGACATCGCCACCGCGAACCCGATGCCCATTGCGAGCCAGGACATGAGTCGCTAACTTTTGATCAAAATAAGGCACGGCGTGATTCGGCATGCTTTCCGGCTACGCCAGTGACCAATGGGCCCGCAAGCAACGGGCCACTGATCAACGGGGACGACCATGGCTGCAACCGCCGATCTGATCCTGCGCAACGCGCGCGTGCTGACCATGGACCCGGATGCGCCGCGCGCGCAGGCCGTGGCGCTGGCGGCGGGCCGGGTGCTGGCAGTGGGCACGGATGCCGATATCGCCGCGCTGGCCGGGCCTGGCACGCGGCAGGTCGATGCCGGCGGGGCCAGCGTGCTGCCCGGCTTTATCGAAAGCCATCTGCATCTGTTCATGGGCGGCACCGAACTGGCGCATCTGCAACTTCTTGGCGTGCAGGGCGAGGCCGCGCTGCGCAGCGCCATCCACGCCTACGCCGCCGCCAACCCCGACCGCGCGGTGATCGTCGGTCAGGCCTGCGACTATACCATCCTCGGCCGCCCCCTGACCCGGCATGACCTCGACGCCATCCTGCCCGACCGCCCGGTGATCCTGCTGGCCGCCGACCATCACACCGCCTGGGCCAATACCGCCGCGCTGGACGCCGCCGGCATCCTGCGGGGCCGCGCGCTGAGCCCGGGCAACGAGATCGTCATGGGCACGGATGGCCTTGCCACCGGCGAATTGCGCGAGTTCGAGGCAAAGGCCCCCGTGCTGGCTCTGTCTGGCGAGGGGCGGGCCATGGCCGGCATCGCCACGGGCGAGGAACCCGTGCCCGCGCCGACCGCCGCCGATATAGAGGCCGATTGCCAGGCCATGGCGCGCGGCCTTGCACACTGCGCGCGTCACGGGCTGACCACGCTGGTCAACATGGACGGCAACCTGCACACGCTCAATGTGCTGGACGCGTTGCGCCGACAGGACCGCCTGACCGCGCGGGTGCGCGTGCCCTTTCACTACCGCCCCCACCGCACGCCTGCCGATCTGGTCATCGCCACCGATATGGCGGAACGCTGGAACGATGACTGGCTGTCCTCGGGCTTCGTCAAGATGTTCATGGACGGGGTGATCGACAGCACCACCGCCGTGCGGCTGGACGACTATCCGGGACAGCCCGGCTACAAGGGCGCCGAGGCGCTGCACGCGCCCGACCGCTTTGCCGAGATCTGCATCGAGGCCGACCGGCGCGGGCTGCAGATCGCCGTGCATGCCATCGGCGACGGCGCGGTGCGCCGCGTGCTGGACGGCTATGAGGCCGCGCAAAAGGCCAATGGCCGGCGCGACGCGCGCCACCGGATCGAACATATCGAACTGATCGACCCGGCCGATGTGCCGCGGCTGGCCGCGCTGGGCGTCACGGCCTCGATCCAGCCCTGCCATGTGCCGGGCGGGCAGGATTTCCCGCTGCAGGAAACGCTGAACGTGATCGGCCGGCACCGCTGGCCAGATGCCTATCTGTGCCGCAGCCTGGCCGAGGCCGGCGCGGCCATCGCCTTTGGCAGTGACTGGCCCGTGGCCGACCCCAACCCGCTGCGCTGCATCCAGACCGCGCTGACCCGGCCGGTCTACGAGGGCGCGACGGACCAGCGCGTCAGCCTGCATCAGGCGCTCGCGGCCTATACCACCGGCGGCGCCCATGCCGAACATACCGATGACCGAAAGGGGATGCTGAGGCCCGGCTATCTGGGCGATCTGGTCATGCTCTCGGGCGATATCGAGGCCGTGGCGCCTGATGAAATCGGCAGCCTTTCGGTGGCGATGACCGTCTGCGGGGGCCGCGTGGTATGGGATGCGGGTGAATTGGCTTGATCGGCACGGCGGGGCTGGGGCAGGCTGACAGAAAGACTGGGGGTCAGATGGACGCGCGGGTTCAGGATACGACGGTCAAGGGCGAGATCGACATTACCGGCGTCAACAAGGTCTTTGGCCAGGGCGCGGCGGCCTTTCACGCGCTCACCGATATCGACCTGTCCATCGCCACGGGCGAGTTTTTCACGCTACTCGGCCCGTCGGGCTGCGGCAAGACCACGCTCCTGCGCGTCATCGCGGGGTTCGAGCAGCCCAGTTCCGGCTCGCTGCGCATCAACGGGGCCGAGGTGGCGGGCCTGGGCCCAAATCGCCGCCCGGTGAACACCGTCTTTCAGTCCTATGCGCTGTTCCCGCATATGACCGTGGCGCAGAATATCGGCTTCGGGCTGAAGATGCTGGGCAAACCCCGCCGCGAGATCGAGGCGACAGCGGCCGAGATGCTGCGCCTGGTGCGGATGGAGGCGCTGGCCGAACGCCGCCCGGCGGAACTCTCGGGCGGTCAGCAGCAGCGCGTGGCGCTGGCGCGCGCGCTGGCGCCGCGGCCGCGGGTGCTGCTGCTGGATGAACCGCTTTCCGCGCTGGACCTGAAGCTGCGCAAGGAAATGCAAAGCGAATTGAAGCGCTTGCAAACCGAAACCGGCATCACCTTCGTCTTCGTCACCCATGACCAGGAAGAGGCGCTGACGATGTCCGACCGTGTCGCGGTGATGAGCGCGGGGCGCATCCTGCAGATGGGCCGGCCGACCGAGATCTACAACGCGCCCGTCAACCGCTTCGTCGCCGATTTCATCGGCGAGACGAATTTCCTGGTGCTGCCCGTGGCGCAGACAGAGGGCGACGCGGCGCATCTGACCCTGCCCGGCGGCAAGCGCGCGCAGGCGCTGCTGCCCGATGGCATGCTGCCCGTAACCGGCGCCGATGTGACCGCCGTCATCCGCCCTGAACAGGCGACCATCGTCGAACCGGACGCCGGCGACATGACCGCCACGGTGGACAGCGCGGTCTTCTTCGGCACCGACACGCATCTGCATCTGACGCTCAGCGACGGCCAGCCCTTTGTCCTGCGCCGGCAGAATCGGCCCGGCCAGCAGCCCCCCGAACCCGGCACCGCGCTGGGCCTGTCACTGGCCCCCGGCGCCCTGCGCGTGCTTGAGGACTGAGGCGATGCGCGCGCCCCTTTTCCGTGGTCACGGCTGGAAATGGCTGCTGTGCGCGCCGGCGCTGACAGTGCTGCTGCTGGCGGCGTCCGGCCCGCTGCTGATCGTGCTGGTCTATTCCTTCCTCAGCCCCGGCAACATGGGCGGCGTGGTCTGGGAATTTTCGACCGAGGGCTGGTTCCGCGTCTTTTTCCGCCGCGATATCTTCGAGCCCGACCTGGTGACCTGGAACCAGGCCCATCTGGCGGTTTTCTGGCGCTCGATCTGGCTGTCGCTGCAGACCACGCTGATCTGCGCCTTCCTGGGTTTTCCCACCGCCTGGTTCATTGCCACGCGCCCGCCCAGCACGCGCACCGTCTGGCTGTTCCTGATCACCATTCCCTTCTGGACCAACCTCTTGATCCGCACCTTCGCCATTCAGGAGGTGATCCGCAACAACGGCACCATCAACACGGTGCTGATGCGGCTGGGCGTGATCGACAGTCCCATCCAGATGATGTTCACCGATTTCGCCGTCCTTCTGGGCATGGCCTATGTCTTCCTGCCGCTGATGGTGCTGCCGCTTTATGCCGCGATGGAAAAGATGGATTTCCGCCTGGTCGAGGCGGGCTATGACCTTTACGCCAGCCGCCTGATGGTGCTGTGGCACGTGATCCTGCCGCAGGTTAAGCCGGGTTTCATCGCCGGGTCCATCCTGGTCTTCATCCCGGCGATCGGCGCCTATGTCACGCCGCGCGTGCTGGGCGGCGGGCGCACGATGATGCTGGGCAACCTGATTGCGCTGCAATTCGGGCAGGGGCGCAACTGGCCGCTGGGGGCGGCGCTGGCGATGCTGATGCTGGTGGTCGTCGTCGGCGCGCTGGTGCTGTACCTGCGCGCGGTGAACCGGATGGAGGGCGCGCGCCGTGGCTGAAAAGGGCTATTCCGTCCGTCGCCTGCCGGGTTTCGGCCTGATCGCGGTCCTGACCTTCACGATGCTTTATCTGCCCATCGTGATCCTGGTCTTCTTTTCCTTCAATGCCGGCCCCTCGCAGGCGGTGTGGGACGGCTTTTCGCTGCAATGGTACGAGGCGGCGTTCCAGAACCGCCAGGTGCGCGAGGTCTCGATCCGCTCGCTCTGGCTGGCGGCCACGGCGGCAAGCTTCGCCACCGTGCTGGCCACGCTGGCCGCGCTGGGCACCACGCGCGGCGGGCGCTTTCCCGGCCAGACGATGATCTATGCGCTGATCAACCAGCCGCTGATGGTGCCCGAGATCGTCACCGGCATCGCGCTCCTGATCTTTGTCGCCGCGATCAAGGTGCAGACGGGCTATACCGGCATGGGCTACCTGGTCGCCGCACATACCGCCTTTTGCATCCCCTTCGCCTATCTGCCGATCCGAGCGCGGCTGGAAACCCTGGACCCGGCGCTGGAGGCCGCGGCGGCCGATCTGTACGCCAGCCCCGTGCAGGCCTTCTTCTCCATCACCCTGCCGCTGTTGGTGCCCGGCATCGTGGCGGGGTTCATGCTGGGTTTCGTCATCTCGCTTGATACCGTGGTGATTACCGAATTCGTGAAATCCGCCGGGCAGGACACGCTGCCCACCTACATGCTGGGCCAGTTGCGCCGCACCGTGACACCGGAAATGAACGCCATCGCAACGCTGTTTCTTGCGCTGTCGCTGATCATCGTGACAGCCTTCTTCCTCATCACTCGCACCCGCGGGCGATGAGCCAACCCGGCCCTGACAAAGGGCCGACACCACCACGGGGAGAGACTTGCCATGAAAAGAACAATCGCACTTGCCGCCGCGGCCCTGATGGGCACGACCGCGCTGGCCCATGCCGAAGGGGTGGTGAACCTCTACAACTGGGGCAACTACACCAGCCCGGAACTGCTGGAGCGTTTTACCGAAGAGACCGGCATCACCGTCAATGTCACCGATTTCGACAGCAACGACACCGCGCTGGCGCGTATCCGTCAGGGCGGGCACGGGTTCGATATCGTCGTGCCCTCGGACACCTATATCCAGACCTGGATCACCGAAGGGCTGCTGCAGCCGCTGGACCCCGAGATCGTCACCGCGCGTGACAATATCGAGCCGGTCTTTGTCGATGTTCCCTTCGATCCGGGCCGCGAATACACCGTGCCCTGGGCATGGGGCACCACCGGCGTGATCGTCGATACCAGCGTCTTTGACGGCGATATCAACGATGCCGGGCTGATCCTGAACCCGCCGGCGGAACTGCAGGGCCGGATCAACGTGATCCCGGAAATGAGCGACGTGATGGCGCTGGCCATCTATTACCACGGCGGCGAGCGCTGCACCACGGACCGCGACGTCCTGCGCGCGGTGCGCGACACGCTGCTGGAGGCGAAACCGCACTGGCTGGCGCTGGATTACGGCGCGGTGGACAGCTATGTCGCGGGTGATTTCGCCGCCGGGCTGTACTGGAACGGCGCCTCGATGCGGGTCCGGTTGCAAAACGACAGCTTTGCCTACGGCTATCCGGTGACCGGTTATCCGCTGTGGATGGACAATGCCGCGGTGCTGGCCGATGCGCCCAACCGCGACAATGCGATGCAGTTCATCAACTTCATCCTGCGGCCTGAGAATGCGGCGCTGATTTCCAACTTCGCGCGCTATTCCAACGGGATCACCGGGTCCATCGAATACATGGATGACGTGATGCGCGACGCGCCGGAAATCGACGTGCCGGCCGAACTGGCCGCCGCCGGGCGCTGGGGTCAGGCCTGCCCGCAGGATGTCAATGACATCCACACCCAGATCTGGACCGAAGTGCTGCAGTAAGCGGCACAGGCGATTTCGTCAGATCGCGGGCCGGTCCCTTTGGGGCCGGCCTTTTTCGCAGCGGCGAAAAGAAGCGGCGAAAGAGACCTTATCAGCCCTGCCCCGTCAGAAACCGTTCAGACCGCCCGGCCCATGCGCCCGGCCAGATCGCAAAAGAACTGCCAGGCCACCCGGCCCGACCGCGCGCCGCGCGTGGCCTGCCATTCGATCGCCTCGGCCCGCAGCCGATCTGCGGGCACATCCAGCCCCCAGGCCGCGCAATAGCCGTCGATCATCGCCAGATACTCGTCCTGCGTGCAAGGGTGGAAACCCAGCCACAGCCCGAAACGGTCGGACAGCGAGACCTTCTCCTCCACCGCTTCGGACGGGCTGATGGCGCTGGAACGTTCGTTCTCGATCATGTCGCGCGGCATCAGGTGGCGCCGGTTCGAGGTGGCGTAAAGGATCACATTGCCCGGCCGCCCCTCGATCCCGCCATCCAGCACCGCCTTGAGCGATTTGTAATGCTGGTCGTCATGGCTGAAGCTGAGATCATCGCAAAACAGCACGAAACGCTGCGCAGGCGCGGCGCGCAGATGGTTCAGCAGCCGGCCGACCGAGGGCAGATCCTCGCGCTGGACCTCGACCAATGTGCAGGCCAGCCCCTGCGCGCGCACCGCACCATGCACAGCCTTGACGAGGCTGGATTTTCCCATCCCCCGCGCGCCCCACAACAGCGCGTTGTTCGCGCCATGCCCGCGCGCGAATTGCACCGTGTTCGCCAGCAGGATATCGCGCGCCCGGTCGATGCCGTGCAAGAGCGCCAGATCGACGCGCGCGACCTGCGGCACGGGTTCCAGCCGGTCCGGCCCGACATGCCAGATGAACGCATCGGCACCCGCGAAATCCGGCGCAGGCGCGGGCGGGGGGCTCATGCGCTCCAGCGCCGCGGCGATACGGGCCAGCGGATCGGCGCTTGCCGCGTCGCTCATGGCAGCTCATCCTCGTCCAGCAGCCCCTCGGCGGCCAGTTCCTGGCGCCGCTTGCGTTCGACCATGCGGACCAGCTGGATGGAGATTTCGTACAGCCCGTAGACGACCGTGAAGAGGATGATCTGGGTGATCACATCGGGCGGCGTCACAAAGGCCGCCAGCGTCAGGATGCCCACCACGGCCCATTTGCGCCCGGCCTTCAACCCGTCAGAGGACACCAGCCCCGCCTTGCCCATCAACGTCAGCAGCACCGGCAGCTGGAAACACAGGCCGAAGGCGATGATGAAGCGCGTGGTCAGCGACAGGTATTCGTTGACCGAACCCTGAAAGGCGATGCCCACCTGCGCCAGCGGGTTCTCGCCCTCGGCCAGGTCCGGCGACAGATCACCCGTCAGCGTGCCGGCCTGCTGAAAGCCCAGGAAAAAGGTAAAGGCCAGCGGCGTGACCACGTAAAAGGCAAAGGCCGCGCCCAGAAAGAACATGCCGGGCGAGGCCAGCAGGAACGGCAGGAAGGCCGACTTTTCAGACCGGTAAAGACCCGGCGCCACAAAGCGCCACATCTGCGTGGCGATGATGGGAAAGGCCAGGCAGAAACCGCCCAGCATGGCGATGCGGATGGCGACGAAGAAACCTTCCTGCAACTGGATCAGGATCAGGTTGCAGGCCTGGCCGCGCGCCTCCAGCGCGTCGCACAGGGGCTGGGTGAGGAAATTGAAGATCGGGTTCCAGAAATAGAACGAGACCATCATCATCACGACAAAGGCCAGCAGCGACTTGATGATGCGGTTTCGCAACTCGGCCAGATGCTCGACCAGCGGCGCGGCACTGTCGTCGATCTGGTCCTCGGGCCGTGCTTGGGTCCGACCATCGGCAGGGGCATCGGCGGGGGGAATAGAAGCGGGCATGGCGGGATCTGTTCCTGGAAACGATCAGCGGGGGCGCAGGGGGCGCAGGGGGCGTTCACGACAGACGACGCCGCCGGGAAGGTCGACAAGGCAGGACCGGGTGATCATGGCCCGGTCACTCCTTGGGTGCCTGCGGGCCGGGGGCGCGCGCGGGTTCGGGTTCGGGGTCTGGTGTCGCGGGTGCGGAATCGGCCTCGGCAGCGCGTTTGGCGCGCAGTTCGGCGGC
>SKHK01000221.1 GCA_007117005.1 Paracoccaceae bacterium | reverse complement strand
GTCCATCGCGCAACCTGACAGAAGTTAGAGAAATTAGTTGGGTTGCAACTAAACTCTATAATTTCTAGAACATCAGGTAGCAAGCTGGACGACCTGATGGACCCGAGACGCAATCCATATACGCCGGGTGCCGGAACGCCACCCCTCGACCTTGCAGGGCGCGATGAAATCATCAGCCAGGCCGGCATAACGCTGGATCGGATTGCCGCAGGTCGGCATGGGCGATCGGTCATGCTGCTGGGCCTGCGGGGTGTGGGCAAGACCGTGCTGCTGAACCGCATCTACAATCTGGCGGAAGAGCGCGGATACTTCACGATCAAGATGGAAGCACCCGAGGGTGGCGAACTGGCGGCACGCAGCTATCCTGATCTGAAACGGATCCTGATCCGCCTGAGCACTGCGCAGAACCTGCGCGACAAGGTTGCAAGGGCGGGTCACGCGCTGCGCAATTTCGCGTCGATCTTCAAGGTCAGCTACGAGGGGTTCGATTTCGGTGCCTCGCCAGCCGAGGGGCTGGCCGACTCTGGCGACCTTGAACGGGACTTCGCCGAGGTGTTGCGCGCCGTAACCGAGGCGGCAAAGGCTGCCGGCAAGCCGGTCGCCATGTTCATCGATGAAATTCAGTATCTGCAACCCAAGGAACTCTCGGCGCTTGCGCTGGCCTGCCATGAGGCAGGGCAACGGCAATTGCCCTTTGTGCTCTATGGCGCCGGCCTGCCACAGATTGCGAAACTGGCAGGGGATGCAAAATCATATGCAGAGCGCTTGTTCGAATTCCCCGAGGTGGGTGCACTGACCGACCCTGCGGCACACCAGGCAATCACGGAACCCGCGGCTGGTGAAGGGGTAAGTTTCGATCCTGAGGCGGTTGACGAAATCCTGCGCCAGACCCTCAACTATCCTTACTTTCTGCAGGAATGGGGGTCGGCGGTCTGGGACACCGCGCCCGCGTCGCCCATCGGTGTCAGCGATGTCCACAATGCCCTTCAGCGGATCATACCGCATCTGGACGCCAGCTTCTTTCGTGTCCGCTTCGACCGCTGCAAACCTGTGCAACAGAAGTATCTGCGCGCGATGGCCGAGCTTGGCCCCGGCCCCCACCAGACCGGCGCCATCGCCGCCGCCATGGGCTGCGAACCCAGCCAGGTTGCCGCCACCCGTGCACAGTTGATCTCGCTTGGCATGATCTGGTCACAACGCCACGGTGAGACAGCTTTCACCGTTCCACTCTTCGATCAGTTCATGAAGCGTGCGATACCAGAGCTTGAACCCCATATACCCCGAAAACGAGCCCCCCAATGACCCGCAAGAGCAAGACCACACCCGAAGAGGCGCTGGCCTATCATTTCGAGCCCACCCCGGGGAAGTTCGAGGTGGTGGCCTCGAAGCCGATGGCCACGCAGCGCGACCTTTCCCTGGCCTATTCCCCCGGCGTGGCCGTCCCGGTCGAGGCCATCGCGCGGGACCCGGGCCTGGCCTATGACTACACCACCAAGGGCAACATGGTCGCCGTGGTCAGCAACGGGACCGCGATCCTGGGGCTGGGCAATCTGGGCGCGTTGGCCTCCAAGCCGGTGATGGAGGGCAAGGCGGTGCTGTTCAAGCGCTTCGCCGATGTCAATGCCATCGATATCGAGCTGGACACCGAGGACGCGGACGAGATCATCAAGGCCGTGCATCTGATGAGCCCCACCTTTGGCGGGATCAATCTGGAGGATATCAAGGCGCCGGAGTGTTTCATCATCGAATCCCGGCTGAAGGAAATCTGCGACATCCCCGTCTTTCATGACGACCAGCACGGCACCGCCGTGATCTGCGCGGCGGGGCTGATCAACGCGCTGGAACTGACCGGCAAGCGGCTTCAGGACTGCCGTATCGTGCTGAACGGTGCCGGCGCGGCGGGCATCGCCTGTATAGAACTGCTGAAGGCGATGGGCGCACGGCATGACAATTGCATCGTCTGCGACACCAAGGGCGTGATCTTTCAGGGCCGCACCGATGGCATGAACCAGTGGAAGTCCGCCCATGCCGTGGCGACAGAGGCGCGCACGCTGGAAGAGGCGATCCGGGGCGCGGATGTTTTCCTGGGCGTTTCGGTCAAGGGTGCGGTGACGGCGGCGATGATCGAATCCATGGCCGAGGACCCGGTCATCTTTGCCATGGCCAACCCCGACCCCGAGATCACGCCAGAGGAAGCGCACGCCGTGCGCGCCGATGCCATCGTGGCCACCGGGCGCAGCGATTACCCCAACCAGGTCAACAACGTCCTGGGCTTTCCGTATCTGTTCCGCGGCGCGCTGGATATCCACGCCCGCGCCATCAATGACGAGATGAAGATCGCCTGCGCCCGCGCCCTGGCCGAACTGGCGCGAGAGGACGTGCCGGACGAGGTCGCCATGGCCTATGGGCGCAAGCTGACCTTCGGGCGGGACTACATCATCCCCACGCCCTTTGACCCCCGGCTGATCTATACCATTCCGCCGGCCGTGGCGAAGGCGGGCATGGATACCGGTGTGGCGCGCCGGCCGATCATCGACATGGAAAGCTACCGCCTGGCGCTGAAGGCGCGGATGGATCCGACGGCATCCATGCAGCAGGGGCTCTACGCCCGCGCCCGCCGTGCGCAGGCCACGATGATCTTTGCCGAGGGCGATGACGAGCGCGTGCTGCGCGCGGCGGTCAGCTATCAGCGCTCGGGCCTGGGCAAGGCGCTGGTGGTGGGCGAAGAGGCCGACACCAGACGCCGGATGGAGGGCGCGGGCCTGGGCGATGCGGTGCGCGAGCTGGAGATCGTCAACGCGGCCAACACCCGGCATTTGGATAGCTATAAAGCGTTTCTTTACAGCCGGTTGCAGCGTAAGGGGTTCGATCAGCGCGACGTGCACCGCATGGCTACGCGTGACCGGCACATCTTTGCCGCGCTGATGCTGGCGCATGGACATGGCGATGGGCTGGTGACGGGGGCCACGCGGAAATCGGCGCTGGTTATGGACATGATCAACCATGTCTTCGACGCGCGCGCGCAGGATGGTGCGGTGGGTGTGTCGGTCCTTCTGCACAAGGGGCGCGTGGTGCTGATCGCCGACACGCTGGTCCACGAATGGCCCGATGAGAACGATCTGGCCGATATCGCCACCAATGCCGCCGGTGTGGCCCGCAGCCTGGGTCTTGATCCGCGCGTCGCCTTCGTCAGCTTTTCGACCTTCGGTTATCCGGTCAGCGAGCGCGCGACGAAGATGCATGTGGCGCCGGATGTGCTGGACCGGCGCGGCGTCGATTTCGAATATGAGGGCGAAATGACCGTCGATGTGGCGCTCAATGCCGCGGCGGCTGCGCATTACCCGTTCTCACGCTTGACCGGCCCGGCGAATGTGCTGGTGGTGCCGGCGCGGCATTCGGCGTCGATCTCGGTCAAGCTGATGCAGGAACTGGCGGGTTCCACCGTGATCGGGCCCATTCTGACCGGCGTGTCGAAGCCGATTCAGGTCTGTTCCACCGGGGCAACGGTGAATGACATCATGAACATGGCGGTGATGGCGGCCTGCCGGATTGGTCTTTAATCCTGCCGCCGCGCAAAGGGCGCGTCATCGCCCCATAGCGCCAGCACCCGGGCGTCGCGCCCGCAGGCCTGACGATAACGCGCATAGGCGGCGCGTTTCGTCAGCGGGCCAAAGCGGGTCAGGATGACGCGATCGCTTTGGGCATAGTTCTGGTGATATGCCTCGGCCGGCCAGAACCGCGCGGTGCCCCGCAGGGCGGTCACCACGGGCTGGCCCAGATCGGCGCTGGCGCGGTCCAGCGCCGCCTGCGCCGTGGCCTGCTGTCCGGGCGTGGCAAAGATGGCGGTGGTGTAATGCGCGCCGCGGTCGCAGAACTGCCCGCCGGCATCCAGCGGGTCGATCGAGCGCATGAACAGATGCAGGATCTGCGCATAGCTGATCTGCGCCGGGTCAAAGGTGATCTGCGCGGCCTCCAGATGCCCGGTGCCGCCGCGTGTCACCTGGCTGTAGGTCGGGTTTTCCAGCGCGCCGCCGGCAAAGCCCACGGTCACGTCAAGAACGCCCTGAACGCGGCGAAAGTCCGATTCGACACACCAGAAACAGCCGCCGGCGACCAGGGCGGTTTCCTGCGCAGCCGCCGGCGTCGGGCCGCTGATGCCCAGAACGGATAGGCAGATGGCAACAAAACCACGCAATTTCATCTTCACCTCATGCGGTTGATGCCTAAAGTTTGGTACAACCCGCCGGCAGGGCAAGTCACAGCGGCGTCATGGCCTGCTGCCCCGGCCTGCTGTCAACGAAAAGCGCGCTTGCCTTGCCCTTGCCACTTTCTGGCCATGAAGCCAGCACTCTTATCCCTTTGTTTAGGATTTCAGCGCAACGTGAGTCGACACAGAAGGGGTTTGCGGCATGAGCAAGATCGAGTCGGCGCAAGGATATGACATCCCCGGTGCGGAGACGACCCGCCAGCCCGCGCCCAGCGGTGCCGGGATCATTCTGGCGGTGGGGGTCGGTACCTTGTTCTGGGCGGGCATCATCCTGGCCTTCGTCTGACCCTTGGTCGCAGTGCCTGGCAGGCCTGTGGCTGACCGTTGGTTTCGATGGTCTGAACCCTGCTTGCCGTGGCAGGGCAACCGGGCCACACCGGCACCGATTCTTTACCCAAGGCCAAGCCTTGCGCCCAATGCGCCGCCCGGACCGGGCGCGCTGTGTTTGTCTGTCTGACGCAGCCGGCTGAACCGGCGGGCCGCCAGCGCGGCCTGCCCTGCCCCCGTCGGAACCAGACCCCTTGGGTTATCCGCCCAGCCGCCGGTTCCGTGCGGCCAGCAGCTTCAGGCGCAGCGCGTTCAGGCGAATGAACCCGGCGGCGTCCTTCTGGTCATAGGCGCCGGCATCGTCCTCGAAAGTGACATGCGCCTCGCTGTATAGCGAATGATCCGACCAGCGCGCCACCACACGGGCCGCGCCCTTGTAAAGCTTCACCCGCACCGTGCCGGTGACATGTTCCTGGCTCTTGTCGATCAGCGCCTGCAGCATCTCGCGCTCGGGGCTGAACCAGAAGCCGTTGTAGATCAGTTCCGCATAGCGCGGCATGACCTGATCCTTCAGATGCCCGGCACCGGCGTCCAGCGTGATCTGCTCGATCCCGCGATGCGCCTCCAGCAGGATGGTGCCGCCCGGCGTCTCGTAAACCCCGCGCGATTTCATGCCGACGAAACGGTTTTCCACCAGATCCAGCACCCCGATCCCGTGCTTGCCGCCCAGTTCGTTCAGCCGGGTCAGGATCGTGGCGGGCGACATCGCCTCGCCATTGATCGCCACCGCATCGCCGCGTTCGAAGGTGATCTCCACCATCTCGGGTGCATCAGGCGCCTGCTCGACGGGGACCACCCGCTGCAGGACGTAATCCGGCGCCTCGACGCCCGGATCCTCCAGTACCCGGCCCTCGCTTGACGTGTGCAGCAGGTTCGCATCGACGCTGAACGGCGCTTCGCCGCGCTTGTCCTTGGCGATGGGGATCTGGTTCAGCTCGGCGAATTCCAGCAGTTTCGTGCGGCTGCTCAGATCCCATTCCCGCCAGGGCGCGATCACCTTGATATCCGGGTTCAGCGCATAGGCCGACAGTTCGAACCGCACCTGGTCATTACCCTTGCCGGTGGCACCATGCGACACGGCATCGGCGCCGGTGGCGGCCGCGATTTCGACCAGCCGCTTTGAAATCAGCGGCCGCGCGATGGAGGTTCCCAGCAGATAGAGCCCCTCGTAAAGCGCATTGGCGCGGAACATCGGAAAGACAAAATCGCGCACGAATTCCTCGCGCAGGTCCTCGATATGGATGTTCTCGGGCGCGATGCCCAGCATTTCGGCCTTGCGCCGGGCAGGCTCCAGCTCCTCGCCCTGGCCCAGATCGGCGGTAAAGGTCACCACCTCGCAGCCATACTCCGTCTGCAACCATTTCAGGATGATCGAGGTGTCCAGCCCGCCGGAATAGGCCAGCACAACCTTTTTCGGTGCGGAGGATGCGGTCATGGTCAGAACTCCGATATGAAAACTGGCGCTTCGCTATCCGCTTTGGCGTAGCTGCGCAACACCCGCCCGGCGCGCGGGCTTGACGCCGCCCGGCGGCCCGCCTTAGCTGGCTCGCAACCAACGGGAGGATCAATGACCGGCGTTCAGGTTTTCACGCACTCCCTGCGCATGGTGCTTGATAACGGCGGCGCGGCCCTGCGGCTGTCCGGGCTGATAATGGGCGTGCAATTGGTGCTGGTGCTGGCGCTGGGGCAGCAGGCGTCCTTTCTGCCGATCGACCCCGCCACCGGCGCCCCTGTCGGCGGCCGGGCAGAGGCGCCGGACGTCGGCGGCCAGGGTTTCCTGGTGCTGGTTCAGCTTGCCCTCGGTCTTTGGGTCAGCGTGGCCTGGCATCGGTTCATCCTGATGGATCAGGCGCCGGCCGGCTTTATCCCGCTTGTGCCGGGGCGGGCCTTTCTGCGTTATCTGGGTGTGGCGCTACTTTACGGGCTTATGCTGCTGCTGGCGGCGATTCCGCTTTCCGTGCTGGGGTTTTTCCTGATCGGCCCCGCGGCGATCGCGGGGCAGGGCGGTGCCGGGCCGTGGGCGCTGATCCTTTACAGCCTGCTTGTGGGTATGCCGGTGGGCTATCTGGCGCTGCGTCTGGCGCCGATCCTGGCCGCTGCGGCGCTGCGAAAGCCCCTGCCGCTGAGCGAGGTCTGGTATCGCAGCGGCACCCATGGTGGCACGCTGCTGATGCTGACCTTCGTTGTCTTTCTGGCCTTCACGGTGGTCAACATGCCGGTCGCCGTTCTGGCGGCCTCTTTCCCCGGTCTGGCCTTTGGCTATGCGTTCGTGGTGCAATGGGCGGTGGTGCTGGTCACCGCCAGCCTGGTGAACACGCTTTATCTTTCCATCATCGAGGACGAACCGATCCATGACTGACGCCACCCCGCCCGCCACCGACCGCCTGTTCCTGACCCGCGGTGTCGTCCATCCCTGGCACCACGACATCTATGGCCACATGAATGTGCGCCATTACGCGCCGTTCTTTGATGATGCGTCCTTTCATCTTTACGCCGCCATGGGGCTGAGCCTGGACGAGATGCTGCATGACCATGGCGTGCATATGGTCAGCGCCCGGGCCGTGACGAATTTCATTCAGGAACTGAAGGCCGGCGATTGTTTCCTGATCGACGGCGCGGTGGTCCGGCTGGGCAACCGCAGCGCGACGTTTCAGTTGCGGATGCTGCACAGCGATACCGGGGCGCTGCATGCCAGCTATGACCTGACCGATGTGATATTCGACCCGAAGACGCGCAAGTCCGCCGACATGCCCGAGCCCCTGCGCGCGGCGCTGACGAAGCATCTGGTGGCCGAACAGGCGTGAAGCCCTGCGCGGTGCCTACAGCACGTATCGGCTCAGATCGGCCGAGCGTGCCAGGTCCCCGATGTGCTTTTCCACGAAAGCCGCATCGACGGCCAGTGCCTGCCCGCCCTTGTCCGGCGCGTGAAAGGAAAGGTCCTCGAAGACCTTTTCCATGATCGTGTAGAGCCGCCGCGCGCCGATATTCTCGACACTCTGGTTCACCTGCGCGGCCGTGCGCGCCAGCGCGGCGATGCCGTCTTCGGTGAAGCTCAGCGTGACCGCTTCCGTTTCCATCAATGCTGCGTATTGCCGGGTCAGGGCGTTGTCGGTTTCGGTCAGGATGCGGACGAAATCCGCCTCCGTCAGCGGGCGCAGTTCCACCCGGATCGGCAGCCGCCCCTGCAGTTCCGGCAGCAGGTCCGACGGTTTGGCGACATGGAACGCGCCAGAGGCGATGAACAGCACATGATCGGTGCGGATGGGGCCGTATTTGGTGGAAACCGTCGTGCCCTCGATCAGCGGCAGCAGGTCGCGCTGCACGCCTTCACGGCTGACATCGGCGCCGCGCGCCTCGGCCCGGGCGCAGACCTTGTCGATCTCGTCCAGAAAGACGATGCCGTTCTGCTCCACGGCCTCTACCGCCGCGGCCTTCACCGCCTCGTCGTCCAGCAGCTTGTCGGCTTCCTCGGCCAGCAGTAGGTCATGGCTTTCGGCGACGCTGAGCCGTTTGCGCGTGGTGCGCCCGCCAAAGGCCTTACCCAGGATATCGCCCAGGTTCATGCCGCCGCCCTGCGGCCCCATGCCCGGTATCTCCATCATCGGCAGCGCGGGGCCGGCATCGGCGACCTCCACCTCGATCATCGTGTCGTCCAACTCGCCGGCGCGCAGCTTTTTGCGGAACATCTCGCGCGTGGCGGGGCGCGCGTCGGAGCCGGCGATGGCGTCGAGCACGCGTTCCTCGGCGTTTTCCTGCGCGCGGGCACGCACATCCTCGCGCATCTGCTCGCGGGTCATGGCCACGGCGCTGTCGGCCAGATCGCGGATGATGCTTTCCACATCGCGGCCGACATAACCGACCTCGGTAAACTTGGTGGCCTCGATCTTGATGAAGGGCGCACGGGCCAGTTTCGCCAGCCGGCGGCTGATCTCGGTCTTGCCGACGCCGGTGGGTCCGATCATCAGGATGTTCTTCGGATAGACCTCTTCGCGCATCGCGGGGTCCAGCTGCTTGCGCCGCCAGCGGTTGCGCAGCGCCACGGCCACCGCCCGCTTGGCGGCGGCCTGGCCGATGATGAAACGGTCAAGTTCCGAGACGATCTCGCGCGGGGTCAGGTCGGTCATGGCGCTCCCTTTCGGCTGGGGGGGATGTAGGGGAACGGGGGCGGGAAAGGAAGGGGAGGGCAGGCTTGGCCGGCCCTTACAGGCAGGCCGCGATCAGGTCGCGCAGGTTCTCGCGGGTCAGCGACACCGGGTTACCCCCGCAGGAGGGGTCGGCCAGCGCGGCCTCGGCCAGACGGTCCACTGCCGATGCCTCAACCCCCATCACCGCCAGCCCCGGCGGGATGTCCAGCAGCGCGCGCAGGTCCATCACCGCCGCGCGGAACCCGTCGAACCCGCCGGCAATCCCCAGATAACCCGCGGCGCGGGCCAGACGCCCCTCTACCGCCGGGCGGTTGAAGTCCAGCACCACCGGCATGACCACGGCATTGGTGGTGCCATGATGCGTGCCGTAGATCGCCCCCACCGGATGGCTGATGGCATGGATCGCCCCCAGCCCCTTTTGAAACGCCACGGCCCCCATTGCCGCCGCACTCATCATGTGCCCGCGCGCCACCAGATCGCCCGGATCGGCCCAGATCTTTGGCAGGTTTTCGAACACCAGCCGCATCCCCTCCAGCGCGATGCCCTGGCTCATCGGGTGGTAATGCGGGCTGCAATAGGCCTCCAGGCAATGGGCCAGCGCGTCCATGCCGGTGCCGGCGGTGATGAAAGGCGGCATGCCGACGGTCAGTTCGGGGTCGCAGATCGTGACCGCCGGCATCAGCCGGGGGTGAAAGACAATCACCTTGCGATGAGTGCGGCTGTCGGTCAGCACACCGGCGCGGCCGACCTCTGACCCGGTGCCGGCGGTGGTGGGCACGGCGATGATGGGGGCGATGGTGGCGGGGTTGGCGCGGGTCCACCAGTCGCCGATATCCTCCAGATCCCACACCGGCACCGGCTGATCCACCATCAACGCGATCATCTTTGCCAGATCCAGGGCCGACCCGCCGCCAAAGCCGATCACCCCGTCATGCCCGCCGGCGCGATAGGCGCTCAGGCCCGCCTCCATGTTCGCCTCGGTCGGGTTGGGGTCCACATCGGCAAAGACGGCGCGGCCCATCCCGGCGGCATCGAGGATATCCAGCGCGCGCGCCGTGATCGGCAGGCCGGCCAGCCCCCGGTCGGTCACCAGGAGCGGGCGGGTAATGCCTGCCGCGCGGCAGTGATCGGCCAGTTCGGAAACGCGCCCGGCGCCGAATTTCACGGCCGTGGGGTAGGACCAGTTGGCGGATGGCACACTCATGCGGTGACCCTTTTCAGGTGATAGGATTTCGGCCGCGTCACCGAATGGAAGCCAAGGGCCGAGAGCGCGGCGCCGCGCCCGGTATCCTTGCACCCCGTCCAGCACAGCGCGGGATCGACGTAATCGCAGCGGTTCTGGAACACGGTGCCGAAATCCAGCCGCGCACCCAGGTTGGCTGCGGCCTCGGTGTCCTGCGTCCAGACCGAGGCGGTCAGCCCGTAATCGGAATCGTTCATCAGCGCCACGGCCTGATCATCGCCGCTGACCTTCATGATCCCCGCCACGGGGCCGAAGCTTTCCTCGCGCATCACGCGCATGGAATGATCGACGCCGACCAGCAATTGTGGCGCCAGATAGGCGCCGCCGTCGTCAGCAGGGAAATGCGCGGGGTCGATAAGGGGCGTGGCGCCGGCCGCCACCGCCTCGGCCACCTGCTCGCGCACCACGCGGGCGAAACGGGCATGCGCCATCGGCCCCAGCGTGGTTTCCGGGTCCAACGGGTTGCCGAGCCGCAGGCCATTCACCCAGGCCACCGCCCTTTCGACAAAGGCGTCATACAGGCTTTCATGCACATAGATCCGCTCGATCCCGCAGCAGCATTGCCCGGCGTTGAACATCGCGCCGTCCATCAGCCCGTCCACGGCCGCCGCCAGATCGGCATCGGCGCGCACATAGCCCGGGTCCTTGCCGCCCAGCTCCAGCCCCGTCGCCGTGAAGGTCCCCGCTGCCGCGCGTTCGATCGCCGCCCCGCCAGAGACCGAGCCGGTGAAGTTGACGAAACCGAACTGCCGCTCGGCGATCAGCGTCTCGGTGGTGGCATGATCCAGCACGATGTTCTGGAACACATCCGCCGGCACGCCACCGGCCTGCATCGCCTCTGCCAACCGCTCGCCCACCAGCAGGGTCTGGCTGGCGTGTTTCAGCACCACCGCATTGCCGGCGATCAGCGCCGGGACGATGGTGTTGAGCGCGGTCAGATAGGGGTAGTTCCAGGGCGCGATGACGAAGACCACGCCCACCGGGTCCCGCGCCAGATAGCGGTGGAAGTGGTCGGATTGTTCCACCGCCATCGGCGCCAGCGCCTGATGCGCGATGCCGGCCATGTATTCTGCGCGCTCGTTCACCCCGCCGAATTCGCCGCCATAGCGCACCGGCCGGCCCATCTGCCAGGCCAGTTCGGTGACGATACGGTCCTTCATGCCGTTCAGCGCGGCAATCCCCGCCTTGACGCGGGCGATGCGGTCATCGAGCGGCAGCGCGGCCCAGCCGGGCTGCGCGGCGCGTGCGCGGGCGGTGGCGG
>SKHK01000017.1 GCA_007117005.1 Paracoccaceae bacterium | reverse complement strand
GCTATTCCTCCAGCGCGATCAGCGCCGCCCCGGCCTCGACCTGCGATCCCGCCTCGGCCAGAACCTGCGCCACCACCCCGTCGCGCCCTGCCGCCAGCGTGTGCTCCATCTTCATCGCCTCCAGCACCGCCAGCCGCGCGCCCTTCACCACCGCCTCGCCCGGGCCGACGAAAACCGCCTTCACCACCCCCGGCATCGGCGCCTTGATCACGCCGGCCGCCGCGCCGGCATCCGCCGCCACCGCCAGCGGGTCGGGCACGGTGAAATGATGGCTGACAGCGCCGAAAACCGACACGCCCGCCCCCGCGCACACGGCCTGTGCCGCCACCTGCGCGCCGGCGATCCACCACCCCCCGGCACGACGCTCGGCGACAAGCTCGGCGCCAAGCTCGGCCCCGTCCAGATCGACCGACCAACGCGTCTCTGACACCCTGCGAACGCGCATCCGGTAGCGCGTCTCACCCGCCTCCAGCAGCACGGTTGCACCAAGCGGCATCCAGTTGGTGAACCCCTCCAGCACCCCGCCCGTCCCGGCGCCCAGCGCGGTCAGCCCGGCCAGCGCCAGCACCTCGGGCGCGGGCGGCGGCACGGCGGTCAGCGCCTCGATATCGCGGGCAATCAGCCCGGTATCGACATCGCCCGCCGCAAAGCCCGCATGCCGCGCCAGCGCGCCCAGAAAGTCGCGGTTCGTCACCGAGCCTGCGACCTGCGTGGCGTCCAGCGCCGCCGCCAGCCGCGCCAGCGCCACCGCGCGGGTAGGGCCGTGGGTGGTGATCTTGGCGATCATCGGGTCATACCAGGGGCTGATCGTATCGCCGGGCCGCACGCCGGTGTCGATCCGCGCGGCCGAAGGGAAGGCCAGATGCGCCAGCCGCCCCGTGGCGGGCAGGAAACCCGCCGGCACATCCTCGGCGTAAAGCCGCGCCTCGAAGGCGTGGCCGTTGATCGCCAGATCCTCCTGCCGGCAGGGCAAGGGCTCGCCCGCAGCCACGCGCAACTGCCATTCGACCAGATCGACGCCGGTGATTTCCTCCGTCACCGGGTGTTCGACCTGCAGCCGGGTGTTCATTTCCATGAACCAGAACCCGTCCGCGCGCATCCCGCGCGCGCCGTCGACGATGAATTCCACCGTGCCCGCGCCCTTGTAGCCGATGGCCTCGGCCGCGCGCACCGCCGCCTGGCCCATCGCCGCGCGCATCGCCTCGGTCATGCCCGGCGCGGGGGCTTCCTCGATCACCTTCTGATGGCGGCGTTGCAGGGAACAATCGCGTTCGAAGAGATGCACCGCCTTCGTGCCGTCGCCAAAGACCTGGATCTCGATATGGCGCGGCTTTTCGATATATTTCTCGATCAGCACCGCCGGATTGCCGAAGGCCGTCGCGGCCTCGCCCTGCGCGCTGGCCAGCGCGTCGGCGAAATCGGCCGGGTCGTCCACCCGCCGCATCCCCTTGCCGCCGCCGCCGGCCACGGCCTTGATCAGCACCGGATAGCCGATGGCATCGGCCGCACCGGCCAGATGCCCGGGGTCCTGGTTCGGCCCGTGATAGCCCGGCACCACCGGCACGCCGGCCTCTTCCATCAGCTTCTTGGCCGCGTCCTTCAGCCCCATGGCGCGGATCGCATCGGCCGAGGGGCCGATGAAGGTCAGGCCCGCCGCCGCGACCTGATCGACGAAATCGGGGTTTTCGGACAGGAAGCCATAGCCCGGGTGGATCGCCTGCGCGCCGGTATCGAGCGCCGCCTTGATGATACGTGCGCCCTGCAGGTAGCTGTCGGCCGGGCGTGGGCCGCCGATGGCGACGGCCTGATCGGCCAGCGCGACATGCAGCGCGTCGGCGTCGGCCTCGGAATGGACGGCGACGGTGCGGATGCCGAGGCTGCGGGCAGTGCGGATCACGCGGGCCGCGATTTCGCCGCGGTTGGCGATGAGGATCTTGTCGAACATCACGGGCTCCTGTGCTGGGCGGGGGTGGGGGGCTCTGCCCCCCGTCCGCTGCGCGGACTCCCCCCGGAGTATTTGTGGCAAAATGAAAGGGCGGGCGGTTTGGGGCCTGGGTCTGCGGCGGGCGGCATTGCAACGGGGCGGGGCGGGGCGTTAGGGTGGCAGGCATGTATCATCGCCCGCTTCTGCCCCATGGATTGCGCCCGCCCGAGGCCTGGGGCGGTCCCGGCTGGTTGGCGCGGCCCTTGCGGCTGACTGACGCCGAGGCGGATTTCGAGGCGGTCATGGCCTCGGCCGACCGGCTGCGTGGCATGATGGACCCGGACAATCCCTGGCCCGAGGGGCTGAGCCTGCACGAGAACCGCGTCGATCTGGGTTGGCACGAGCGCGAGTTCACGCAAGGGCACAGCTATGCCTGGACGGTGGTCGAGGGCGCGCGGGTGGTGGGGTGCTGCTACCTCTATCCGGCCGACCGCGCGGGGTTTGACGCGATGGCTTTCTGGTGGGCGCGCACGGGGCATGAGGCGCTGGACGCGCCGCTGGGGGCGGCCTTTCGCGCGATGATCGATGCGCTGCCGGTGCGCTGCGCCTTTCCGGGGCGGGATATCGCCTGGGTGGACTGGCGGGCGCGGCCGGCGCGGGGCTGAGCCGTTCACATCCGGAACACGCCGAAGCGTGTCTCCTCGATCGGGGCGTTCAGGGCGGCCGAGAGCGACAGCGCCAGGATCTGGCGGGTATGGCGGGGGTCGATGATGCCATCATCCCAGAGCCGCGCCGAGGCGTAGAGCGGGTGGGATTGTTCGTTGAACATGTCCAGCGTGGGGCGTTTGAAATCGGCTTCTTCCTGATCCGACCAGGTGCCGCCGGCGCGTTCGATCCCGTCGCGCTTCACCGTGGCCAGCACGCCCGCCGCCTGTTCCCCACCCATGACCGAGATGCGCGAATTGGGCCAGGACCACAGGAAGCGCGGCGAATAGGCGCGCCCGGCCATGCCGTAATTGCCCGCGCCGAAGCTGCCGCCCACGATCAGCGTGACCTTCGGCACCGCGGTGGTGGCGACCGCCGTGACCAGTTTGGCGCCGTGGCGCG
>SKHK01000090.1 GCA_007117005.1 Paracoccaceae bacterium | reverse complement strand
CGCTCTCCATCGCTGAGAAGCGCGCGCAGCAGATCGAGATATTCAGCAAGCCCTGGACGGGGCAATTGCGATGCAGTTTTGCGATCTTCGATGACCACGTTTGCCGCTTCCTCAAGAATTTGCTCAGGGGCATCGTCAAACAACGCTTTCCCGCGCGCAAGCAGCCATGCGTCGAGCTTTTCCTTCGGCGGGTCCATTCTGTGCACGAGGCAGCGCCTGAGGAAAGCCGGGGGAAGGGGTCGGTCCTCATTCGTAGTCAGGACAACCAGCGGCCAGACCTTTGCGGTGACAGGACCGTCGTGGCCCGGCGGAGTGAATTCAGCGGAGCCGAGCGCCTCCAGCAACGCGTTGGGAACCGCACTGTCCGCCTTGTCGATCTCGTCGATAAGCACCACAACCCGTTCGGGATGAGCGGAAGCGGGGGCTTCGGGATGCGCCGATGCCCAGTCGAACGCCTCCCAAAGCACTCCAGGCCTCACGAATTTTTCCCGGGCAAGACTTTGTTTCAGCTCCTCAAAGGTGTCCTGCGCGTTCGGGTGCGCCGCGAACTGCGCTCGGGAAAGACGTTCGACCGTGTCTTCGGTCCATTTCAGATCATCCGGATCGGTATTTCCATCCACAGTTTGCTTGACGAATTCCCATCCCATTTCCTTGGCGACCGCCTCGGCCAACTGGGATTTGCCGCCGCCCGGTTCTCCGCGCAAAAGGAGAGGCCGTTGGGCCCTTAATGCGGCGTCGATCGCATCGACTTCCTTGTCATCGAAAAGGTGCACCCGACGCGGCGTCTTCGTCCCATCGGAAAGCTCGGAGGTGCAGCCGCGCAGGCGTGAGAGATCGATAGTCATTCAGAAGGCTTCCATACCAAAATATAATACATTGCACGCATTACATCCTCATCATGCTTCGGATTCGAAGGGTCCTGCAAACGAAAGAAAGGTATCAAACCCTCGAATTTATCTTTGACCTGGGTCACCCTGGTGTCGACCTGATTGTCGTTATAGCGGGCTGCATAATAATATCGCGGTTTCCCGGCCCCAAGATCTGCCGTCAGTTCAGAAATAACTGCTTTTATAAGACCATCCATTTGTTCATTATTTTCAGGCTTGCTAGAGTATGGCTCCTCCAGTTTGAAATTCAAATCCACCCCAACCCTGCCAATGAAGTCCATGTACTCCGGCGCGCCGTCGATCCCCGGATCCGGAGGTTCCTCAAGACGGTACTCCGCGATGGGGTCTCTTTTCACCTCCCTCCACTTGGCCGGACGGTCTTCGGCGCTTGCGATCCGACGCTCTACCCCTCCAAATTTAGTCGTGTGAACGTCGATGACCGAGGCTGGGTCATCAAGCTGCGTCTTGATCGCATCAATTTCTTCACGATCGCAGGCACGCGCAACGATAAGACAGGCGAGTTTCTTACAGGAGGTCTCTGTTGACGCCGAAATCACCTCTTTGATTTTTTCGAGAGCAGCGAGAACGTCCATCTCGGCAATGTCAGTTCCGGCAAGATCTGGAATGTTTTTCGAAACGACTTTGATTTGTTCAGTGATCTTCTCGCACTCGGGGACCGGGCACATCACCGTCCCGAACTTGTTCAAGGCGGTTGCTATAAAAGCCGCCTTCTTGTCCGGCGTATTTCTATGCTGATTGGCCAAAAAGATCCCGGCAAGTCTTCCCTGATCATCAAACAAACCCGTTCCGGACGCTCCCGCCATGGCACGATCGATTTCTGTTGCTGTTTTGTTTCGCAGGAATTTTTTTGAGAACGTTTCATCTGGACTGAAACGGAGCACCATAAACCCCTGGTCGGTGCCTTTATACGAGCACTCCAAAGTATACTTTCCTTGTGTCGTGCCATCGGTGAGGAAAGGAAAGCCGTCTCCCCACAGATCTGTTCCATTGCCAGGTTCGCGGGAAACCCCTACAAGTGGCAGGTCCGCGATGTCGGGCGGCGGACTGTCACAGCGCAACAGGGCGAGATCGGAATCGGGGCACGCGCACCCCTCAACAATCTCGGCGGGCTCCCAATCTGAATCTGATTTCCACCATTTTAACTCGACGGACGTCGCGCAGCGCCCATCCTTCTTGTACAGAACGTGGCGCGCAGTCAGCACCAATCCTCGACGAATAGCGACGCCAGTCCCTAATTTCGGAGATTCGCCATCGCCGAAATGGCTGCGGACCTGGACCGCCCGCTTTTCATGTTCGCTTGCCTTACCCTCTGCGATCAAGATTCAGATTATCTCCAGTTGCAGCGTCGGTCGCATCAAGTCGAAACTTTATCGTATGCGTTCGCGACCCGCCCCACTCGCGGGTGTACCCGGCATCAGCGCCAACTTTACTCCCTAATAGTTTGAAGGATATTCCTCCGCCGCCTTCGCCTGTACTCTTGCGTTCGGCAACAAGCTGAAACTCGACCTCAATGTCGCGCAGCTTCAACTCAACGCCTTCCGCCTGTCGAGCCCGCTCCACGGCTTCGTTCAACTCGGCGCGCAGCGCCGCGATCGAATCTGCCAGATTGATAGTAGGTATGTCGTCAGTCAATTAGGTTACCCCGTTTTTTTATGCCACAGCCCCAAAAATACATTGGATCGAAGTTAGTGGCTACAAGTTTCTCGGACGGGCTGTACGGGTCGGGACACGAACGGCATTGTCGGGGTATTGAAGTCGGCCTGTCCTTGTAGCGCGATGATATGCTGAAGCTGTCTGATCTGTCCAGTCTCAAGGGCTTTCGTGCTCCGCGTTCGGTCATTGGCTACGCCGTATGAGCATACCATCGCTCTGCCAAGGGGTATCGAAGGTCGGGTCTTGCGGCACACCGGGAGTTCGCGGCTCCCAAAATTTCGCAACTGCAGCGAAAGTCCGCAGTGACGGGCCGCATCGTTGCACCGACGGGCGAAGTTGGATGTCGGCTTTGGGCCGACGCTACTCGGTCAGGTCATCCAGACTAACCGAAAGCGCGCCAGCCAAGGCGCGCAGAGTTGCGACGGAGCCCCGCTTTCGGCCCGTCTCGATCTCGGCCACAATAACGCGGCT
>SKHK01000086.1 GCA_007117005.1 Paracoccaceae bacterium | reverse complement strand
TGCCTGCTCCAATGTGACGATGCGCGCCTTCAGTTTTTCGAGGCGACCTTTCTGTGCGCGCAGTTTGCGAATGGTTTGTTGAGGGTCCTGCGCCAGGTCTGCACGTAGAGTTTCCAGTCGGCGTGTTTCCTCGCCTGAAAGTTCGCACAGCATGTCCAGAACACTGACGTCGGATTTGTCGGACAACGCATTCATGTACTTTCCGGCCGCCGTCGATGCAGACAAACTATGGTTCGAAATCACCAAAGGTGTCTGTGCTTCGATAGCCGCTGCCTTCGCATCCAACCGCGCTTTCAACTGATCACAGAGATCGGCAAGGCTCTCCAGAATGCGCATAGGCAGTGGTGTGTATGCGACGCTGTTTTCGGATTGCACATGCGTGTTGGCGCTGCGGGAGTCGAAAATACTGACCTGCCCCAACCGGCCGTCGCCATCGATTTCAGGTGACCAACGCGCCACTTGTTCTGCCCCGCCGGCATCGAAGGTGATCAGGGCCGTCTGCGGAGTTTCCGCTGGATCGCTGATATCCGGGTGGATGCTGAACTTCTGATCTCTTGATCGGCAGGCGTGTTTCAACACACGGCAATAGCCAGATTTACCAGAGCCATTGTCGCCATAGATAATGGTGATGCCTTTAGCACCAAAGGAGAGTTCTTGGTCGCTGACAAGAGCATTGACCCCGGTAATCTCGGTCATCTTTGTCAGCGACACTGCCTGTTCCGCTGAAGCTTCAATTAAAAGGTGGGATTTATCGAGAACAACTGCATCTTCGCGCGCGCCAGTGCAGATTTCCTCCAAGCGATCGAGGTCAATGCCATCTACAGCAGTGCCTTGAAACAACTGGCGCAGCGCGTCGCGTTGCCAAAGGTCTCGATCTTCAGACCAGGTCAAAATATCTCGTAACGCGTCACTTTGCCGGTAAAGCGCACCACCGTCTTCATTGCTCATAGAACTGTCCTTCCACGCCTTCAAACGCCAGTTCATTCAAGAACTGACGGCGCCAAAACACCTTTTGGTCCGTTTTAGATAGATTGGCTTCCTTGCAGAGGGGTCCCCAAGCTTCGTCAATGATCTTCACTTGCTTGGCAACGATCGCCCTGGCGTCCTCCTCTGAGAGGTGAAAATCCTTCGCCACGGCTAAACCGTGCATCAGTTGGCTGCGCCTTTCGCGCCCCATCAGCATGGCCTGTGATGCTTCCCGGCTGTTCCGCGACTGGGGACAAATGTCATATGCTGGTGTGAGCGTCAGAAGAGCGCCGTCCCAGAACGCCGCATGGTTACGTGCATGATCATCCGTGTTGCCGACAAGGATGTTGAAAATCATCCGCGAGAACATCTCACGCAATGTGTCTTTGGGGTCGGTAAATCGCCGCCGGATGATCTCCGCCAGTTCGGTGTAACTTGCATGCGCGGCCATAATTTCATCAAGACCAAAAAGCGTCAGCGCGGAGACCAGCATCTTCCGTGAGCAACCTGTTTCGAGGTGCTTGCGGTCAAAGCGTTCGATCAGAAGGACATCTCGGCCCATTGATTGCTCAAGTTTCACAGGGGCGACGTTTAGACCGACCTCCTGCGCCAGACGCATCGCAATGTATTCACCTTTCACCACGCTGTAGGTATCGCCCGACGACGAAAATTTGGCGATATATTTTCTGTTTCCATCATCGATGAGGGCCTTTGGCCTTGCCCCGCCAATGGCAGTGCCGTGCTGCAACGCCTCAGCCAGTTCATCAGTCAAAGGGACACCTTCTTCAACGATGTCCGATGCGCGTTGCAGCTCGTCCAGAGACGCATTTGATCTTTGACGTGGCACATACTCCTTCGCAGACGCTTGAAAGTCCAAGGCCCCAATCCGGTCTGACCCAGATTCCAGTAGGAAACTGATCTCACCCAAGTCGACCATATTCGCATCTTCGCCGCGAATGCCCATCAACCGGTTGATAATGACACGACGTCCCCAAGCATCTGGCGCGCCGTCCCGTATCGCGCTTGCAAACTTCAGAGGTTCGATCGGATCAATCTGACCTTGCTTTAGCGGCAGTTCGGGCAAGTAAAGTGCAACCGCGTCTTTGTGCTCCAGATAGGAACGGCCATAGTTAAAAACGTAGCGCTCACCTTCCTGCTTGATGAGACCTGCCACGACGGGCTCTGATGCTCCGGGCAGCCAAACCCAGACATAGGCCTGATTGTCCCTCACCCCGTCAGAAGTCATCATTCAACTCCGTTTTGGGTTTACGAATATAGGCTGGCAACAAAGCGATCTTGTCACGCACTTGCGCAATCTGCGGTGCAAGTGATGTGGCGTCAGGCTCAAACAGTGGCACGCCGGTAATGGTTGCGGCTTCAAACACCAGGCCGATATCGACTACCGGATCGCCCCGCTCGATCTTTTGTAGTGTGCTGCGGGCAATTCCAACGCGTGCGCTCAAGTCTTTCTCGGACATCCGCCTCTCCTTGCGCGCCAACCGAATACGCCGCCCCAATAAAAGCAGCGCTTCCTTGGTAAACTTCGAATATGTGCGTTTCTCGGACATGTGGTTTTCTCCAGTGACCACCCTCGCGGTCATATGGCGCTATGTGACCGTCATGACGAGCATAGCATCGTTTTTAGCATGTTGCAAACTTTGACCGCCGTCGCAGCCACAAAGGCACATGTGACCGTCGTAGCAGTCAATAGTGCTCCTTATCCGCGCAGCGTGGCCGGACTGCTTTGGCGAACAACGTCACAAAACAGTACCTCGCCCCAAACAAAGCTCTGAGAATGCAACACCTTACATCCGCCCCGCACCTCGATCACCCGTTCCTTGCCGCGCCGCGCCTGAAGGCGGACCAGCCGACTGCACCTGCAGCATCTGGAGCTGGCCGAGTGTCCGCTGTTGGTCTTTCGCCGTGGTATCCCTGTTGAAACGAAATCGCGTCCGCGATACGCGCCTTCGTCAAGGACGGGCCTTTTCCGCGTGAGCGCGCCAGAATGTTTGGAGGTGGGGAAACTGCTCACGACAACCCGTTCAGGCTAAGGATTTTTGCCTCTCTTCCTT
>SKHK01000178.1 GCA_007117005.1 Paracoccaceae bacterium | reverse complement strand
GGAACGCTGAGCAAGCATGACTATCTGAGCGCCGCGCTGGAGCGTGCGATGGCCGAGCGGGACGCGCGCGGCGGCAAGGCGCAGGAAGGTGCCGAGGGCGAGGACGACAATGCCCCCACCCAGCATGATCTGGCGCTGAAGGCGATGGCGATGAAACAGGCAGGCGAGGCCGGCCCGAACCCGATGATGGAGGATGGTGGCGCCTTGCACCCTGAAGACCCGGATGCCAGCGAAGGCAAAGGACCGCTGTCGGACCAGGGCCGCCGCAAGGCCCCCTCGGGCGCGCTGGATCATGCAGGGGAACTTCCGTCGCGCGAGCGGTCGCGCACGCGGTACTGAACATCTGAACGACAGGCCGCTTCGGACCGCGCCCACAGGTGAGCGTAGGAAGGTCGATACACTCATCATCGGGGCAGGCACGGCTGGTCTGCCTGCCCTGCGTGAAGTACGCCGCCGCATTGATGATTTCCTGCTGATCAATGACGGGCATTGGAGACCGACGCTGGACACATACGCCCGGCCGGTGCCGGGGTCGAAGCTGGCGGTGGCAATCACACTGAAACATGTGCCGCGCGACTTGGCCGAACTGGCACTGGCGCATCGCGTGGGGGATGGAACGGCCGCTTCGCCTCGCCTTCGCCGTCAAGCGTGAGGGGCTGCCGAACCGTCTTGCGCTATGGGCTTTGACATTGATTAACGCTTTGGCGATATGGCTTGGGTCGGGTCCTGCTTCGCGCCGAACCAGCGGCCGAACATAAAAATTTCATTATTTTGTCAGGAACGTGCCGCCATCAAGCCGCAGCGACCGATTTCGGCCAGAAACACCGGGCCTGATTTGCCTTCGAAGACATCCGGGCCCCTATCCTGACCGTTCGCGCCTTTGCCGAACCAGCGCCGATCAACGATGGTAAATGCATGATGAACCAAGTTAGCGGAGCATGGTGATGAAAATTCTGGTGGTGGAAGACAACGGCCTGATGGCGCAGATGATCACGGCGGCCCTCAGCCGGCAGAGATTCAACGTGTCGCTGGTCTCGGACGGCCCTTCGGCGCTGGAGATGGCGCAGAGTTATGACTTTGACGCGATGGTTCTGGACCTGCGCCTGAAGGATCAGTCGGGGCTGGATGTTCTGGCCAGGCTGCGGCGGATCGGGGTGAAGGTGCCGGTTCTGGTCCTGTCCGGCGACCTGGAGACCGAGACCAAGGTTGCAGCCCTGCAGGCCGGGGCGGATGATTACCTGACCAAGCCCTACAAGGCCGATGAACTGACCGCCAGGCTGACCGCCATCATTCGCCGGTCCAACGGGCATTTCCAGTCCGAGATCCAGATCGACCGCCTGCGTATCCTGCTGGATCAGCAGGAAGCCCGCGTCGATGGCAAGCCCCTTGGTCTGACGGTAAAAGAATACCAGCTGCTGGAGGCCCTGGCCCTGCGAAAGGGGCAGACCGTGACCAAGGACACGATCCTGACCAAGCTTTATGGCGGGCGCGACGAACCGGATGCAAAGATCATCGACGTCTTTGTCTGCAAGCTGCGCAAGAAGCTGGCGGCGGTTCTTGGCGATTGCATGGTGCGCACGGTCTGGAGCCGCGGTTACATGATCGGGGGCGAACAGGCTGCCTTCATGCCCGAGATGAAACGCCGGGCCTGAGGCCCGTTGCAAAGCGTGTCGCGTCCAGCCCCCTTCACGCGATCGGTCGTAACCCGTTGTTTTATAGCACTGTTGGGGCGGAAGCCTTTTCTGGGCGATTTGCTTTATAGCTGCTGGCTATACCTGGAACGGGGCCCATGGCGATGCCGGGCCCCGTGGGCCCTTCATACCGGCGCGACCATTCAGACCAGCCCCAGATCCCGCGCCAGCATCGCCGCCTGCGTCCGGTTCGAAACGCCCAGATGCCGGAACACTGTCTTGATGTGCAGCTTCACCGCGGCCTCGCTCAGATCCAGCGTGCGGCCGATCTCCTTGTTGGACAGCCCGTCGCTGAGCAGGCGCAGCACCTCGCGCTCGCGTTTGCTCAGGTCTTCCAGGCGCGCATCTTCAGGTGGCGCCGGGGTGTTGTGCCCATGAGCGAAATCGGCCGGCAGATAGGTCTCGCCCATCAGCATGAAGGCGACCGCGTTGCGTACGGATTTGGCCGGCAACGTCTTTGGCAGGAAGCCGGCGGCGCCTGCCGACAAGGCCTCTGAAACGATGCTGCGCGGCGCATCGCCGGACATCAAGGCCACATGGCGGGCGCGGTTGTTCTGAATCGCATCCTTCAGCCCATGCAAGCCATTCATGCCGGGCATGCGGTAGTCCAGCAGCAGCAGGTCGATCGGCCCGTCCGTTTCGGCAACTTTCACCGCCTCGGTGTAGCTGCTGACGCCCATCACATGCAGGTCAGGCTGGGCCGAAAGATACAGCACCAGCGTGTCACGCAACAGATCGTGGTCGTCGGCAATAAGGACACGCATCTTTTCGGATCATCCAGTGGTTGCTGAAAGCTCACCCGGTATTCGGCAGTCACGCCCTTTACATCACACGGTTTTCCCATCGAGCACAAGCGGCAGCAGAATAGTGAAGCACGTCCCGGCGCCCGGTGCGCTGTCAACAGCCAGCGCCCCGTCATGCGCGCGCACCGCCTCCAGCGCAATCGGCACGCCCAGCCCGGTGCCCCGTTCGCCCTTGGTGGTGAAATAGGGCGTGAATACCGCGGCAAGCGTCTGGGCATCCATGCCCGGGCCGTTGTCCGAAATCTCGATCCGGACATACTCCCGGCCCTCGACGGGCGCGCCAAGCTCGAACTGCCGCGCCCGGTCTGCGTCCGTCATCGGGGACATGGTCAGCCTGATCCGGCCGGGGCCATCCGCGGGCGGCGATTGCAGCAGGGCGTCGCGGGCATTGACACAAAGGTTCAGCGCCATCTGCATCAGGGCTGTCGAATCGGCCAGACCGGGGACTGGCTGGTCAGGCAGTGACAGGTCCAGCCGAAGCGGTGGGCGCAACCCGGCCTCGACCAGGGTGGCGGCATCGCGCATCGGGGTGCGCAGGTCGATCGGTGCCTTGCCCGGGCTCTGGCGCCCCAGCGACATCAG
>SKHK01000036.1 GCA_007117005.1 Paracoccaceae bacterium | reverse complement strand
CAGTCGCAGTCGCAGTCGCAGTCGCAGTCGCAGTCGCAGGAGGTTCCGGCATGACCACCGGCTGCCGCAACACCCCCGTCCTGAAAGAGCGCGGCCAGCGCGAGGTCTTCTGCGGCCTGACGGGCATCATCTGGCTGCACCGAAAGATGCAGGACGCCTTCTTTCTGGTGGTCGGCAGCCGCACCTGCGCGCATCTGCTGCAATCGGCCGCCGGCGTGATGATCTTTGCCGAACCCCGCTTCGGCACAGCAATCATGGAGGAAAAGGATCTGGCCGGCATGGCCGACGCCAATGCCGAACTGGACCGCGAGGTCGCGCGCCTCCTGGCCCGCCGCCCCGATATCCGGCAGCTGTTCCTGGTGGGTTCCTGCCCGTCAGAGGTCATCAAGCTGGATCTGGCAAAGGCCGCCGAACGTCTGACCCAGGCCCATGCGCCGCATGTGCGGGTGCTGAACTATTCCGGCTCCGGCATCGAGACGACGTTTACCGAGGGCGAGGATGCCTGCCTGGCCTCCATGGTCCCGGTCCTGCCGCAGACCGACGCGAAAGAGCTGCTGCTAGTCGGCGCGCTGCCCGATGTCGTCGAAGATCAGGCGCTTGACCTGCTTTCCCGGATCGGCGTCTCGCCCGTCCGCTGCCTGCCCGCACGCCGCGCCGATGATCTGCCGGCGGTTGGCCCCAACACCCGATTCGCGCTGGCCCAGCCCTTCCTGGGCGAAACCGCCGCGGCACTCACTCGCCGCGGGGCGCAGCGCATCGACGCCCCCTACCCGTTCGGCGCCGAGGGCAGCACCCTCTGGCTGAAGGCCGTGGCCGCCGAATTCGGCATCGCGCCGGACAAGGTGGATCAGGTCACCGCGGCCCCCCGCGCCCGCGCCGAAAAGGCCGTGGCCGCAGCGGCCGAGACGCTGCGCGGCAAGCGCATCTTCTTCATGCCCGACAGCCAGCTGGAAATCCCGCTCGCCCGCTTCCTGACCCGCGAATGCGGCATGCAGGCGGTGGAAATCGGCACGCCCTACCTGCATGCCGATATCCACGGCGCCGAGCTGGACCTCATCGCCCCCGGCCCGGTGCTGTCCGAAGGGCAGGATGTGGACAAGCAGCTTGACCGTGTCCGCGCCGCCCGGCCGGACCTGACGGTCTGCGGCCTGGGCCTGGCCAACCCGCTGGAATCCGAAGGGCTGGCCACGAAATGGGCGATCGAACTCGTCTTCACCCCGGTCCATTTCTACGAACAGGCCGGCGATCTCGCCGCCCTCTTCGCCCGCCCCCTGCGCCGCCGCGCCGCCCTTGCCGGCCTCGCCCCACATCTGGAGGCAGCCGAATGACCCTCTTCATCTTGCCCCAAATACTCAAGGCCGAACGCCAGCCATGAAACTCGCCGTCTGGACATATGAAGGCCCGCCGCATGTCGGTGCCATGCGCGTCGCCACCGGCATGCAGGGGCTGCATCTGGTGCTGCACGCCCCGCAGGGCGACACCTATGCCGATCTGCTGTTCACGATGATCGAACGGCGCGGCCACCGCCCGCCGGTCAGCTATACCACCTTTCAGGCGCGTGATCTGGGCGCCGATACCGCGGGCCTGTTCAAGGCCGCCTGCCAGGACGCCTATGACCGCTTCCGGCCAGAGGCGCTGCTCGTCGCCGCCTCCTGCACCGCCGAACTGATCCAGGACGATCCCGGTGGCCTGGCCGAAACCATGGGCCTGCCCGTGCCGGTCATTCCGCTGGAACTGCCCAGCTATCAGCGCAAGGAAAACTTCGGCTGCGACGAGGCTTTCCTGCAGATCGCCCGCGCCCTGGCGCAGCCCATGGCGCGTAGCGAACAGGTCAGCTGCAACATCCTCGGCCCCACCGGCCTGGGCTTCCGGCACCGGGACGACGTCACCGAGATCGCAGGGCTGCTGCGCGAGATGGGCATCGCCGTCAACATGACCGCCCCGATGGGCGCGCGGCCTTCGGACATCGCCCGCATGGGCCAGGCGCATTTCAACGTGCTGCTTTACCCGGAGACCGCCGAATCCGCCGCCCGCTGGGCCGAAAAGACGCTGGGCCAGCCCTTCACGAAGACCGTCCCCATCGGCTCCCGCGCCACCCGCGCCTTCATCGAGGAAGTGCGCGCGCTTTCCGGCAGCACCGCGCCGGTAAATGACAGCCGCATGCGCCAGCCCTGGTGGGCGGCCTCGGTGGACAGCACCTACCTGACCGGCAAGCGCGTCTTCATCTATGGCGACGGCACCCATGCCATGGCCGCGGCCCGCGTCGCCCGCGACGAGATGGGGTTCGAGGTCGTGGGCCTGGGCTGCTACAACCGCGAACAGGCCCGCCCGCTGCGGGCACTGGCAAAGGAAATGGGCGTCGAGGCGCTGGTCACCGACGACTATCTGGAGGTCGAGGCGGCGATCGAGGCTGCCGCGCCCGAAATGATCCTCGGCACCCAGATGGAGCGCCATATCGGCAAGCGTCTGGGTATCCCCTGCGCGGTGATCTCGGCGCCGGTGCATGTCCAGGACTTCCCCGCCCGCTATTCGCCGCAGATGGGGTTCGAGGGGGCGAATGTCCTCTTCGACACCTGGGTGCATCCGCTGGTCATGGGGCTTGAGGAACACCTGCTGGCGATGTTCCGCGACGATTTCGAATTCCACGATGCCGCCGGCCCCTCGCATCACGGCGGCCACGCCCCGCAGGCGATCCATCTCGATCCCGAGCAACCGTCAGAGCCAGCGCCCGCCGTGACAGCGGCGGCGGCCGAGGGGGGCTCGATGCCCCCCGAGGCCGCGCCCCCCGCCCCGGCCAGCGACAATGTCATCTGGCTCGCCTGCGCCGAAAAGGAACTGAAGAAGATCCCCTTCTTCGTGCGCGGCAAGGCCCGGCGCAACACTGAAGCCTTCGCCAGTCAGCAGGGCCTGCACGAAATCAGCGTCGACACGCTTTACGAGGCCAAGGCGCATTATGCTCGATAGGGCCCCCATAACCCCGGCCGCGCGCCCCTACCGCTTCGTCGTGGTCACGCTCGATGCCCATGCCGCCGGCCCCGCCGCGCGCGTCCTGCCGCGCCTGGCCGCCGATTTCCCGGGGCTGGAGGT